>JABWBV010000204.1 GCA_013359445.1 Anaerolineales bacterium
TCGGCCATGTCATCGGCAAAAGGCAAAGAATGAACGACTAAAGGCGGCGCGTCGTGCAGGGCCACGTCATCCAAACGCCAGATTCCCCCGTTTGAGTTCTTGAAACGTAACCAGAGATTGCCTCCAGCATAGGGTTGGAGATCCACGGTAACCTTTTCCCAGCCAGCCGTACCGTTGGTGGTCGTGTAAACGGAGGTCCAGTCTTGTCCATCTTGAGAAACTTCGACCAGCCCAATCGTTTCAGTGGCTACTTGTTGCCAGAACACCAACTCTGGATAACTGGTCTGCGTCATGGTGAACGTGCCTGCCAGCGATAGGGTTGCACCAGACAGATTGGAGAACCAGGTATGCTCCGGGCTGTGGGCATCCGTTTCAGACCAGATCCATCCTCCCTCTGGCGTCCACCGCCACCAACCTTCAAAGTCATCTTCAAAAGGAATGCCAGACACTTGAGACGGTTCAAGGCTTTCCACGCGAATATCATCTACCCACCAATGATCGTCCACTGAATTGGGGATGATCCGAAAGCGAAGCAAAAGGGGTGAGATCCCGGTGTGGGTGAAAGGCGTCAGATCGAAGGCGCGCCGTTCCCAGGCCCGGTCGCCGACAGGCTGGCTGCCCAAAATCTGCCAGCTATCCCCATGGTCTATCGAGAATTCTGCGACCGCCAATCCCCCGGCTGACAAGACACTCCGCGAGTTGAAGGTCAGGCGCGCCTGGCGAGCCACGGTCAAATCCAATGCAGTGATCAGGGTTAGCGCAACCGGTTGGCCTGGAACCGGAACGGTGATGGCATCGCTCGCCCAGGCAGGGGGAGCCGCGTTCCCTTCGTCCGAAATCTCTCCCCAGCCCCCTTCCGCCATCCACAGAGTTTCATCGGCGGAGGTGTCTTCCAAAAACACCTGGCCGATCACAGGGGCATACGTTACCGTTGCGGTTTCCTGAACGCCAGGAGAGGCAATGCCACTGGCGCCGCCCAGAATATCTGCACCCGCAGTCCCCACCCGGTAGGCCAGCACAGAATAAGGGCCACTCCCGGTGCCGGTCGTGGTAACGGTGTAATCTCCTTCCAAATCGCCAGGGATGAGGAGAAATTCCATATCGGTGTCATTGCCGCTGTAGAAGGCACCAGGGATTTCGTGGAAAATCTGCCCGCTGGCTGGATCATGCCCCACCCGGCGGCCCAGCGGATCAGTGACCATGACATCCACTGGCGAAAAGGCAGTAAAAGCAAGAATCGCTCCCCAGTTATCTACTAGAAAAACGGGGGGCGTGTAACTCGTATGAATGGAAAAGGGGTTGTTTGAGATGGCGTTAGAAGGGGTATCGTACCCGGTGAGGATCGCGGCAACGGCGTCTTGGGTTTTCGGGCGAGAAGCCACAAGCTTATGGCCGCCATCATTAGCTCCCATTGCTAACCTGTTGCCATTGGGCAAAGCAGGGATGAGTTCGGAACCAGGAAATTTCAAATCAGTGCTATACCAGGGGATCAAATCATCCCCACCAAATTCTCTGTTGGGGTCTCCAAAAGGTTCTCCATTGGGCCAGAAAGAGACAGAGGGTACATACCCACTAATACATTGACCATTAACTATCCCTCCCAGACAGTACGGATTGGTAGGAGGGGGAGGAGACTCTACATTGTAACTTTCAACCGTTTCCAGATTGTTATTGTAAATGACATAAATATTGCTTGCCGGAACGTGATTGAGAAGTGTATTGATCCTGGTCTGACTATTCAACCCGTCTGGCCCGTCCAGGAGGGGGTTGGTTTCACGCCCCAAGGGTGAGCCAGGAGGAATAGGGAAGGGATAGGGATTTCCATTTTCATCCAATAGATATGCGATGGGCACCTCTTCGTCCGGCAGCATTTCCATCAGCGAGCGCACACCCCGGAAAAACCCGTTTTGTGCTTGAGTGCTATGGGAGTCAAAGTAAAACACTTCTCTTGGGCAGGCGATATTGACCAGTGGGCCACCTGCACCGATTTCTATGCCAATCCCCCAACAAGGGTCCAGGGGTGAGGGCGCGTATTGTTTGACAATTAAAAACGGCCAGATTACATGGTTCATAAGAACAGTGAGCAAGTCACCACCACTTGGAAACCCATTTTCAGTCGTCAGGTAATCTACCCACGTCATCGCTTCCCGGGGGTTGTATGTGACCGGGAACCCTCGGTGAGGGGACGCGATGAAAACCGCTTTCCGCACATCGTCATTGTAAGGACATGGATTCCCCCAACTGCCATCAGCATTTACACTTTCGTATCCCATATCTTCAAGGTAAGCACGTAACACCATCCCCCCCATACTATGCACGATGATGTCCGCCTTGCCATCTGGATTAATAATGCCTCCTGAATCAGGCACTTCATTCTGTAAAATATCTCGAAGGTAGCAAGCAGAGATTTGGTTACTATCTCGCCAATCATACGTTACAGGGAAAAGCGTTGTTTCTAATTCGTAGCCCATCTTGAGTAAATTGTCAATCAAGGGAGAATACGACCAGAGAAAAGGATCGAGCCACGTTTCGCCGAAAAGTACTTCTGGTTGCGGCCATTGGGTAATCAGTGAATTTTTAGGCGGCATCGAGCCAAGAATGCCATGCAAGAAAACCACCGGATGGATGGAAGCCCATGGCACTTGCACCTGCCCCGAATCGTTCCCACTTCCATCACTCCCGCCCCAACTGGCAGAAATATTCAACGTTGCAGATGTAGAAGGCTGAACCCAAATTTCTAACAGGTATTCGACTGGGGTTCCAGGTACCAACGCATCGTTACAAACCACGTCATATTGGGTGAAAGAGTAATCCGAACCTGTCGGATAAGCTGTACAAGAAGCCGCCTGCCCATCTCGCTTTGGTAAATTACTAATAAAAAATCGGCCACCTGGGGTAGTAGAAACAGAAAAGCTAAGGTAACCGAAATCAGGATCATCGTTGGACAGGGTGATTTTTACTCTCAAAGGATTTGCTACATTTATTAATTGATCTGCATTTAGAATAGGCCAGCCTTCAGCACTTAGAAGCAACTCATCTACCGGCTCACCATTTGCATCTAATATCTCAAATTGAAATAAGGGAAGCGGTTCGGGGGTTGGCGTGTTTGTCGGGGTCATCGTCGGCGTGGGCGTACTCGTTGGCGGTACCGGCGTCGAAGTGGGAACCCAACCGGAAGGGGTAGGACTGACGGGCGTCGCGGTGAACAGGGGATCATCGGTGGACGAAGGCGGCGGCGTGTAGGAATAGCTGTCGGCCACGGCGGCAACGTAAACCTTTCCAGCCGAATCATCCCCGGCAAGATGCGCCACATTCTCGGAACTTAAGGCCACAGCAAAACCATCTTCGTCGAGTTCCGGGTCTGAACTCCCTAAGTATGTACTGTAATTGAAAGCAACTCCACCTGGAGCGAGTTTCACTAAAAACACATCTGTGTCCCCCTGATATTCATGAATAGGGTTTACGGTATAGAAATCCTCTGAACGGGTGGACCCTGTGACATAAAGGTGGTCCTGGTTATCTATGGCAAGGCCATACCCGCCATCCTCCCAACTTCCGCACAAATAGGTGCTAAAACTCAGGCCCCCTCCGCTGGTCACCTTGGCGACGAAGGCATCCCCGCCCCCACATACGCCCATCAAGGGCGCTTGCAGGGGAAAATTCATCGAATCCGTGCGTCCGGTTACGAAAGCATTCCCGTCCGAGTCCACGGCAAGGCCTCGCGCCTCATCCACCTCACTGCCGCCCAAGACGGTATAAAAGGATAAAATATCCCCATTCACATCCAATTTTGCAATAAATATGTCCGGCCCGACACTTCCGGTAATATAGGGCGCGCCAAACGCGTTCAAGGCAACCGCATAACCGATTTCGCCGGTTTCATTTCCCCCCAGATAGGTGCTATACACCAGATCATTGCCCAGGCTATTGAACTTGGTAAGAAAGGCATCCATGCTCCCTCCCAACTGGGCTTGATACGGCAAAAAGGTGGGGAACTCCGCAGAGTTTGTGTACCCTGTGAGGGTGGGGCGTCCAACACTATTAACCGCAATCCCAACCCCCCTATCATCTGCGATGCCCCCCAAATAGGTGCTGCTCAAAATTTGTCCCGAACTTTTATCCACGCGCATCATGAACGCATCTGCACAAGGGAGATCATTGCAAAGCGCGGGCTCCCCTAAATTTAATTCATCCTGATAAGCGGATAGCGTGGGAAAATCTTCCGAATTGGTCCACCCCGTGAGATAAAGCACCTCTCCTGGGTCTTGTGCGTTAACGGCAATCCCCAGCCCCGTTTCCGAGCCGCTTCCGCCAAAGACACTAATGTAAGCGGGGATGCCACCCGAACTAAGTTTCATGACAAAGGCATCCCCCGGGACAGTCCCCCAATAGAGATCCCCGGTCACATAAGAACTGTTTGCCACAATAGCAACGCCATAGCCACTCACACTCACCCCATTCCCTCCAAAATGGATGTGGTTTTGATAAACATACGAGGGATCAATGACGAGGGGATACGCCGGGTTATACGCCCCTAACGAAAACCCCACCTGGTTTTCTGTCCCCAGGGTTGTTGCGGCCTCGATCAATACCTGCTCCCCATCAATTTCTTGCCAGGCAACAGGGGCGCGTTCAAGCAAAACCACAGGTTCAGCGGCCTCCCCGGCAGAGAGTGCGATTTTCAAGTCACCGGTTGTGGGGTCTTTGACCAGGCTTGTGGCCCCTTCATAATGCCAGCGTATTTGGCCCGGATTCGCCCCTGGCGCAACGACGAAAGTACTTTTGAGTTCCCCCTCCCTCCCCTGATAAAACACATCTATCCCAGGATAAAGGTTTCTATATACAATTTCCTCATAAGTGGGCAAACGCGTGAACCAACCTTTCGGATCATTTCCCATAAAATAATTCATCACGCCAGGCAAAAGCACCGTGCCTGCTAACATAGTTTGGCTATTCGCCCCTTCAAATTGCATTTGTAAAACACTGGAAGTGAAAGCCTGATCGGGTTGAACCTCTATCCCGTGTGCAAGCGCCCAACGCACTTCAGGATCATCGAAAGCTGTAGGAAGATGGGGGAGGGTTAATACAACCCTGTCGGTCTGAAAAGCAAAGGTGCCCCCCAAGCCATACGCCTCGAACAAAACTTCTGGCGCGCGTTGGCCCCGATTGGGAACAAAGAAAGATGGCACCGTTGCGATCTCAGCGGCCTGTACCTGCGAGGGGGCTGTGGGTTGTGTCAGGGCCCATCCAAGCCAAACAGCAAAGGCAAACGCCACGAGAATGGCAAAACGTCGTGTTTTATTCATCAGGAACCTGCTAAAACAAGCATACCCAATCGAAAAGGTTTTCTCGCCTCGCTTTGGGGCTTAACAAAACCGCCTCTCAGAACTTTTCACCTCGCTCAGAATTGTAATCCATAGCAAGTCGGCAAGTCAAAAAGTCGGCACACAGGAATTCTCGATATGAAAAACGCAGGTCAAAACCCGATGCAAAAGAGGGCGAGGATGCTATCGGGTGAAGGTGAAATTCATCTGGCGAGTCGCCTCGAAAGCACACCAGAGTGTGAAAGCATGAGCGAAAAACTGAGCATTGGACAAAGGGTGAAGTAACTCAAAGAAGCCTCTGCGAAGTTTCCCGATCGGCGGACGGGAAAAAATACGCAATCCGAACTGGAAGGCGCAGCGCCGGGAGCCTTTGCGGTCTTTTTCACCCAGAGGCCCTCTTTTTGGACGTATCCGCAAGACTTGAAACGCAAAAAGGGGGCGCAGTAATGCCGAAAACCTGCTTGCAATGACCGATATACCCAGTGACAGTCAAATCCGGTTATTGCTGGCCCCGGTCGCCCCCGTCCTGGTGAACCCTGTCTTTAGGCAGGGCTACCATGTCTTGAGCCATGCGGGGGTTTTGACAAGGATGCGCACCCACGCCCATGATCTGCTGGGGGCGTGTTTAACGACTGCGCTCGATCTCCACCCCCACCGATTTGGCGAACCGAACCGCGCCGGGTTTTTCCACGCGGACCCGCACACTGAGCACCCCCGGCTCTGCAAGACAAAGTTGGGCGAGATCGGCGGCCAACGCTTCAACGGTAAACCGCTCGGCAGTTTCCGCATGAACGAGGGCTTTTTTCGCCACCGTACGGTAATTGACACAATCCGCGATATCATCGGTTTCCCCCGCGCGGCGGAGGTCGGCGGTGATTTCAATATTGATGATGATGTCTTGCGGCTTGACCCGCTCATCGTCATTAATGCCAATAATGCCACGGGCGAGCAGGTCTTTGATGATGACTTTATCCATAGGAAATCCTTCGCGCAAGGTAACTACTCAGGCCAGACCCTAAAGGTTTTGTTTGCAAGAGATGAGTGCAGAAAAACGTGCTTTGTTTGCAAATGTATTTCTGGATTCATCGAGAAAAACCTTTAGGGTCTGAGGAGTTACCGCGCAAGAGTAATTACTCAGGCTTAGAGGGCAAATGCCCACCTCTGCCCTGAGGTGTGACACGAGTAATTTTGTTAGCGGGCGGGTTTCTGCGCTCCAATCCCCACAAACTTGTGGCGAGGACCAGCCACGCCAAAATTTGGGCCACACGCCAGCCATTGGGCAAAAGCACACTGTCCCCGCGGAAGGCTTCGAGAAACAGGCGAGACGCGGCACTGAGCGCAACAAACCGGATGAAAAGCACGCCGGAAGTGAGCACACCCTGCCCCTCCGCGCGCCTAGCCCACACGCCCCGCCCGGGCCAGAGCAGGATCGCGATCCCCAACGCCGCGAGGGCTTCGTACAGTTGTGCGGGATGACGTTTTGCCCCCCATAGTTCGATGCCCCAGGGAAGCGTGGTTTCCGTGCCAAAAGCGTTGCCAGAAGCCAGGTTGGAAAGGGCAAAGGCAAAAGAGAGCACAAAAAAAAGGGGGGTGAACGCATCCAGCGCGGGCCAAAAAGCGAGGCCTTGGCGTTGTCCAAAAATCATCGCGGCGAGCAGAGCCACGGCCACCCCGCCCACCGGGTCCAACAAGCCAGGGTTGAGAGAAATCAGGCTGATGGGACTGGCCGCAAACGCGGCGGGATACCGGGCGGCATACGCCAACCGCGCCCCAATCACCCCCGCAAGGAGTGCGGTAAAAGCAAGGTTGTAGATGAGGTCAGGGTGAAGGTTTTGGCGATGGGCGTTTTTTTCTGCCAGGGTGAGCCCCAGCCAGAGGCCGAGGAGCAGGATCAGGCCGGGGGTTTGAATTGCGAGGGGACCGAGTTGGAGAATGGGGAGCATAGAAGAAGCCGTGATTTGTGATGGGTGGGGTAAGAGGCTCAAAATTCACGCACGCCCGCGCTCATTCCTGCCCTTCAAAGAGTTTTTCGACGCGGGTGCGAAGGAGAGCTTCGGCCATAGGGCCGCCGAGGACCACTTCTTCGATAATGCCATCGGGGCGGATAAAGTAGGTGCTGGGGAGGGCGCGGAGTTCGTACAATTGGGAGGCCTGTCCGTCGAGATCAAAAAGGATGGGAAAGGTCAAGCCATATTCGGCGGCGAAGGCCAGGGCGGCAGATTCACTATCCTGGGTGGTCGCGTTCACGGCGAGGAGTACGAGACCCGCATCTTGATAGGCTTCGTGAACCCGTTGGAGGGCAGGCATTTCTGCCCGACAGGGGCCGCACCAACTGGCCCACAAATTGAGGATGACCGGGCGTCCGCGCAATTCCGAGAGGGTGATCGGTTCCCCCGCTGGCGTCGAGAGGGTGAAATCCGGGGCGATGAACCCCGCGCGGGGAGCAGGGATGTTTCCGCCCGTGGTGGTTCCGGGAGGGGCGGCAGAAATTACGATCCAGATTGCCCCAGCCAAGAGGGCCAGGATCGCAATCCAGCGGGAGTGGGTTGGAAAAACAGTAGACATGGGGAAAGAAGTTTAAGAAAGAGGGGGCGATGTGTCAAGCAAGGGAACGATTGTAATTACTCACCAGAGTAAAAGATTCCGAAAAAAGGATGGGTGGGGGGATGACCATCCCCCCACCCATCCTTTTTTTTCGAGACTACCCCTGCCAAGTGTGAGTAACTACGAATAATTTAATTTTCGGGTAAGATTCAGACGGTATGATGAAGAGAAATATTTCTTGTAACTGCTCAGGCTTAGAGAGGAACCTCCCTGAATGGTTACTATTTCTGGCTCTCCCGTTTTCCGTTTTTGGCAGGAAAGTGCCGAATTTTTGAAGAGGGCTGTACAGCCCCTTTCAAAAATTCGGGGTTCCATCCCGTTGATTCCGGGAGACCCCTATTTCTTTCTATGAGAGGTTGTATGAAAGTAAAGTTTTGGAGCATTTTTTTAGGGTTGACCTTGTGGTTGGCTGGGTGCGCGCAGGCGTTCCCGACCGCACAGGTCTCGAACTTGCCCACCGAAGTTCCCACGGAGGCGGCAGAGGTCGTCGAAGTCCCTGCGGAACCGACAGAAGAAAGGGAAGAGGCCACCCCTGAAACTGTCCCCCCGACCTCAGAATCTGGAGTCCCAGAATCTGGAGTCCCAGAATCTGGGACCGTCCCGGCAGACCCCACCGCCACCATCCCGGCAGAACCGACCACAGCCCCTGCCACCGAGGCCCCCTCCCAACCCACCGGCTTGGGCAGTCCCGACCTGCACGCCACCGACCCGACCACGGTCAGTTTGGCGTCGGGCAAGGTGCAGTTGGTCGAATTTTTCGCGTTTTGGTGACCGGTCTGCCGTTCGATGGCGCCCATCGTGCATGGGCTTGAAGACAAGTACAAAGGCCAGATGAATTTTGTGTATCTGGATATCGATGACCCCAATACCCAACTTTTTAAGGAGTCCCTCGCTTATTACTACCAGCCGCACGTTTTCCTGTTGGATGCGGAAGGCAACATTATCCAGCAGTGGATTGGCTATGTTCAGCAGGCGGAATTGGAAGCCGCACTGGTGAGTGCGTTGGAGGAATGAACCATGAAACGAAGTTGGATACCTCTCCTTTTTGTGTTGGGGATGCTGATACTGACCGCTTGCGCGAGCAATCCCGCCATAGACGCGTCCACTCCCTCCCCCCTGCCGGACACCGTTGCCAAGACTCCCTTCACCCTCGATCAACTTGTTGCCACTGACCCCAGCACCATCCAACTCGCCGCCGGAAAAGTACAACTGATCGAATTTTTCGCCTATTGGTGAACGACCTGCCAAAAAATGGCCCCCATCGTGCATGGGTTAAAAAACGAATACGGCGACCAAATGGTGTTTACCTTCCTCGATATTGATGATCCCGACACGAAAGCGTGGATGGAAGAGTTGGTTTATGTAGGACGGCCTTATTACGTCCTGCTCGATGCAGAGGGAAACATTCTTTACAAATGGAGTGGCGCCGTCCCGGAGGCGGATTTACGGGAGAAATTTGAGGATGCGCTAAATTAATTCCAAGTGGACATATGGAATCAAAAAGCCCGGCTGTTGCATAGATCAGCCGGGCTTTTCATTTGGAATTTTATGTGCTAATTTGACGATTGTTTCTTTCGCCGTAGTGAAACTGTATAGAGAGCGAATCCCATGACACTGATTAATCCAGCCAGGAATCCCCCCCGTTTTTCTGTAGAAACCGTGACCTGTTCCAGAGAAACCGCAGTAGGGCCAACCTTCTGACCCACTGCCCAATCGGAGAAACTGGATAGATTACTCCGTGTAACTGAGGTATTCCCGATGAAGTTCGTCCCTGTTCCATCCAGAGGACCGCAGTCCCACCCCGCCCCTCCTAACCCACCGGGCCACTTGCACACGCGGCTATCTGAATTCGCAGAGGTATAGGGCAAAGTAACCTCAACGTTCAACCCGGTGTTGACATCCCCTCGAATATGCCACCAGTTCCCCGTCAGTAACCCAACTCCACTAGGTCCTGGTCCGGTAGCCAGCGGATGGTTTACGCCTGGTCCCGTTTCTTCGATGCTCAAGCATGTAAGCCCATTTCCATTCAAAATATCGATGGTGATGGTATTGCCTGTTAAGAAAGTAAAATCGTAACTGCCACTCAACGCCGTCCCCCCACAAGTCCCGACGGTGATCGTTTCCCTCATTTCTACGGCCCCACTATCACATTCATTGGAAGAAGGCGTACCATCGCCATCAAAAACCCGGACAGCACCCCGTTGGTCGAGTCCGCTAATTGGCGCATTTGTACAGGCTGTGGTGGGGGCTAAATCCATCGCGACACTGCCTGAGACAAGCGCGTGAGTGAGAGTCGGGCCACCGTTGCTTGAAAGAGTAGGATTCAACAAACTATTTAACGCACCACTTGGGATTACATCGGTTGATCCAATGGTCAGACTATATGACCTGGTAGAACCTCCATAACCGACCACATTGTAATTATTGATATTCCATGGCCCGTTTTGAGCATACACTTCTGGCCCCCCTGAAGAAGCGTGATTTCCTGAAATGATACTGCGATTCAGCACCATGCCATTCGTCGGGAAATAACGGAATATTCCACCTCCGCGAGGGGCTGTGTTGTCCGTGATGGTTGCATTGTTGATCGTAACATTCTCATAAAAGCCCCAGATTCCTCCTCCCTGACCCGTTGCCATATTTCCGCTGATGGTACTATTGTTGATCGTTCCTGTCCCATATAGAAAGTAAAATCCCCCTCCTGAACTAGCTGAATTTCCACTGATGGTGCAATTGTTCATGGTGAGTGTTGATGATAAATAACTATAAAATCCCCCTCCTATCCCGGCATCATTTCCGCTAATCGTTGTGTTGTTCAAGATTGCATCCCCATAATTACGAACCCCCCCTCCGATAGAAGCACTATTCCCACTCACCACACTGTTATTCACCGTCAGTGTTGTACTCCACCCGTTTTCAATCCCCCCTCCGAGAGCGTTGCAGAATAGCTGAGAAAAAAGGGGTGTTTTGT
>JABWBV010000205.1 GCA_013359445.1 Anaerolineales bacterium
TCGATCAGTCATGGGGTTCTCCTGTTGTTGGTTTTGGCAAACCACAGTCTACCCTATGACTGGTCAACTTTTAGCTTTTAGATGTACGGTAGAAAATTCGGCGATAAATACCGACCAACGAACCACCTAACCACCTAACCAACCCCTATGTCCGACCCCATCACCATCCTCCTCGTTGACGATCACAGCGTCGTCCGTCTTGGCCTGAAAGCGTACTTCGCCACCCTGTCCGATTTGCACGTCATCGGGGAGGTGGGAAGTGGGCAGGAGGCCGTTAAACTCGTCGAACAGCACGCCCCGGACGTGGTGCTGATGGACTTGATCATGCCGGGCATGGACGGGGTGGAAACGACCCGGCAGGTGAAAAGAGTCAGCCCGCGCACACAGGTGATCGTGTTGACGAGTTATCACGACGACGAGCATATTTTCCCGGCGATCCGCGCGGGGGCGTTGTCGTATTTGCTCAAGGATATGGATCCCGATGATCTTGCGGACGCGGTGCGGCGTGCCCACGCGGGGGAGGCGGTGATTCATCCCCGCGTGGCGGCCCGTTTGGTCAAGGAGATTTCAGGAATTCGGCACGAGGCGGTGAATCCGTTCAACGAGTTGACGGATCGGGAGTTGGAAGTTCTGCGGCATATCGCGGGCGGGAAAAACAATCAGGAAATCGCCGAGGCGTTGGTGATCAGCGAGAAAACGGTGAAGAGTCATATCACGAATATTTTGAGCAAATTGCATCTGGCCGACCGGACACAGGCGGCGGTGTATGCGTGGCGGGAGGGGATTGTGCGGAAATAATCCGCCCTTTGTCTGAGATAACTTCAGACCGAGGGCGGATGTGATTTAAGATGAGAAATTGTAAACTTGGAACAATTCTTCGACGCCCAGACGTTAAGAAGAATTAGGTGCCATTTGCTTTTTCAAAGCCTTTTCTTGCACCTCTCAACGCCCGGAGGCCCCCTATGAAACGCCTGACGTTTATTGTTCTCTTGACTGCTTTGATTTTTGCAGGCCTTGCCTTCCCCGTCCAGGCCGGGACCAATCATTCATCTTCACAACCCGAATCCCAAGTTGTTATCCATCAAAACCGTGTGGCAGAAAAGACCGAGGTCTCGCTGGCGGAATGTCCAATGTGGGCGCAAATCGTCGTTGTAGGCGTTGTGATTTTGTTTGCCTTGATGGCTGTGGTACCATTTCTCGTCAAAGAAGAAAAAGCTTACTTTCCCTACCCGCAAAAGTATCAAGACTCATAAAACAACCCGTCCATGGAAAAACCTCACCCCGCTTACCCGATTCTCGATCACGACTATCTCTCCGAAGCCAAAATTGAACCCACGCGGGTCATCCAACCCCGCGATGTGCCCGAACATTGCGTCATCTCGTTTTTTCGCGAAGTGAACGAAAAGGTCGTCCACGAAAAACAGGCACGGATCGTCGTGCCAAGTCGATGGGAAGACGGCGCGCACCCTTTGTACGAAATCGAACATCAGGGGAATCGATTGGGGTTTTTCCATCCGGGGGTGGGCGCGCCGTTGGCGGTGGGCTTGCTCGAAGAGGCTATCGCGTTCGGGTGCAAGAAGTTTGTCGTGATCGGCGGCGCGGGGGTGCTGGAAAAAAATCAGGAAGTGGGTAAACTGTTCCTCGTGGAATCCGCGGTGCGCGATGAAGGCGTCTCCTACCATTACCTGCCCCCCGCCCCCGAGGTCCACGCCGACCCTGCCGTGATCCAAGCCCTCGAAACCACCCTCCGGGAAAGAGCCATCCCCTATCAAAAAGCCAAAACCTGGACAACTGACGCCCCCTACCGTGAAACTCAAACGCTCATTGATCGCCGCCGCGCGGAGGGCTGTTGCACGGTCGAAATGGAAGCCGCCAGTTTTCTGGCTGTAGCCCAATTCAGAAACGTCAAACTGGGGCAAATCCTGTATGCCGGTGACGATTTAAGCGGGGAAAAGTGGGAGAACCGCGGGTGGCAATCTCGTGCAGAAGTTCGTGCAAGCATGTTTTGGCTGGCGGCAGAGGCGTGTTTGAAGCTTTAAGAATTTTCAGAAATGGGCAGACCATGAAAAAAGAGCCGGTCACTTTACTCGTGACCGGCTCTTTTTTTTATCGGCTATTTCGCCGCACTGCCGCGCAAGACTTGATCGATTTGTGTGAGAGGGTTTATCAGAGGGTTTGCACCATCCGAGGAGGTGTTCTCCATCGTTTCGCCCAAGATGCGGCTGAGGAGAAGCATGGAGAGCGCGGAATCCTGTTGGCCCTGACTCTTCACGATGATCGGGCGGGGGGCCTGACTGGCGAGGCGTTCGCCCACTTCCAACCGGCGACGGGCGAGTTCGTATTGCAGAACAACCCAGTTATCCCGATAGGCTTCGCCGAGTTGGCGGAGGCTTTTCGCTTCGTTTTGGGCGGCTTTGAGGGAGGCGCGGCCCTTCGCTTCGATTTCCAGACGCACTTTTTCGGCGGCGGTTTCTTTTTCCTGGATCATCTGTGCAACCGACTCACGCGCTTCGTTGAGGGCGGCGCGGACCTCGATCAGTTTGGTGTCCCGCGTCTTTTTGGCCCGTTCGATGGACATCAACACCTGGTCAATCCGCTGTTTTTGGGTGAGTTCCCATTCCTTTTCGTAGGCGGCTTGCTCTTTGGCAATCCTTTCACGGGTGGCGAGGTCATGCTGATATTGCACGGGGAGTTGTACGTCGGGGATGTTCGCCCCAATGATTTTGACGCCGTAGCGACGCATCTGACGATTGAGGTAGGCCTGCATGTCGGCCACGTCGCTCCCGCGCAAGTCGTGGGCACGAGCTGTTTCCACCTGCCGACTGCGTTGGCGGATGGCATCTTGAACGGCACTACTCAACACGAGGTCAAAATTGCTTGCACCGATGTTGCGAACAAACAAGACCGGGTCCACAATTTTGAATTTCAGGAAAAATTCAATGGACTTGAGAGGTACATTTTCTTTCGTCGGGCAGGCCAAAACCGGGGCGGTGTAAGGAATTTCGGTGGAAGTGTCCACGATGAATTCCACTTTTTGCCAGGGCCACCAGAGATAATGCCGACCAGGGGACAGCGTGCGGACGATTTTCCCGTAGCTGGACATGATCCCGGTCGTCCCCTGTTCGATCTCGACAATGGCCCCCTGCCAAAGCCAGACCCCAGCCAGGAGGATCAACCCGAACGTGGCGAAAAGTCCCAGCCCCATCAGGGCGGCGTTCCCGATCAGGATCGAACTCGCGAGGACGTAAAAGGCCAGGAGCAACATCCACATCCAGCCAAAATTCCGGGAATCTTTGGGGATGGCGACCGGGACAAGTTGGCCTTGATCGCCGGAGCGCAACACCCGTTGAATGTTATCCCAGGCGACGACGACTTCTTTGATTTTTGAAAAACTAGGCGTATTGGCGTTCATGTTTTTATTCCTTACGAAGCAGGCGTACCCTGGTGGGCAGGGGCTTCCTCAAACGAAACGGTAGGATCAGTGGTCAATTTTTCGATTTGCACATTTCGGGTGCGGATACGCTCCATAATCGTATCGACCCGCCCCTGGATTTTCTTGACATCCTGGCTGGTGAACAGATTTTCGGACCGCACGCCCAAAATGTTCTGAGCAAGCGCCATGAAGTTGACCTGGCTTTCGTCGCCCTGCCCGATGCTGATCACGCGCGGCAGGCGTTGGGCGACGGATTCGATCCGATCCAACACGTCCTGTTCAAACCGGTACTGCAAGATTTCGGGGTAATAGGCACTGCTCAAAGCGCGGATGTCCAGAGACTGGGCTTCCAACAGCGCGGTATTGGCGCGGGCCTCGCTTTCGGCCTCGATCATGATCTGGTTGGCGAGGGCATTGGCCCGGTTGATTTCTTTTTCCCGCGCGGTGTCAATTTGGGCCTGATAGGTGGCGATTTCCGCGCGGATGTTGGAAAGTTCTTCGTACAGGTTGCCCAAGGCTTTGTTCAACTCGCCTTCGTCCTGCTCTTTCCGCAGGTTCAGTTCGTATTGGTAGGTGTAAGCCTCTTTGGCAACCCGGACAATTTCGGGTGCGGCGAGGTCAATGCGGTATTCCTGACTGGAGGGATACGCGTCGGTGATGTTGGCATTGACGAATTGCACGGCAGGCATGAACTGTTTGTTAAGGGTATCCAGCACCGATTGGATATTTTCACCCACGAGGTCGTAGATGTCGTCCGCTTTTTGGGCATAGATCAATGCGCGCGTCACCTCGCTGATCGCATTTTGCAGTTTTTCGGAGAACCCGGTACTGCCGCCCAACGTGAAGATGAACTCGGCGGGGTCCACGATGCGGAACTGGAGAAACAAGTCCACCGAGGCGTTGACCCGGCTCTCGGTCGGCGCTTCACGGATGGGGGCGTTGTAGGGGTATTCTTTCGTCGTGTTGACGATGTAGCTGACTTTTTTCCACGGGCTGAACAACGCCACTCGCCCGGCGTTGGCGACAGTTTCGAGCTTGCCGAACCGGGTGATGAGTGCCTGACAGCCATCCGGGATCATCACAAAGCTGTTTTGCCAGAGTTGGAAAAGGGCATAAACGCCCAGAATCAGCCAGTAATGCGGGCCAAAAAGGGTGAGGGCCAGAGTCCCCACGCCGGGCAACGCGCCCAGTTGGGATTGCATTCCCCACGCCAAAACGCCAAGGATGCCAAAAAACAGGACGCTCCCAATCCACAGGTAGGAACGAGAATCCTTGGGAGTTACTACAGGCGAAATGACATTGTATTGTCGCCCACGATCTTCCCTGGCAAAACCCTGATTGAGGACTTCGGCGGCTTTGGAGATGGAGGTCGCGATCTGGGATATTTGTGTCCCCGCGTTATGAATTTCATGCGAGGTCATAAAATCCTGGACGTTGATCCGAAATTGCTCAAACTCTTTGCTTTGAGCCACTTCGCTGGCCGCCGTCAGGGCTTTTCGAATGTTGGTTGTGTTGGTCATAAACCTACTCCTTTATCAAGTATTCATTTGAAAAACAGTGGCGGAATTTTCACATAAATTCGAGAAATTTCCCCCAGATTTTTAGGGCTGAGCCTTTTTATCGTCCAAAACAGCCAGAATGGTTCGACTATCAGGGATTTGGACTTGTAATTGTTTATACACACCGATCAGTTTTTCTGTGGTGTCCATAACAAATTGATCCATGCGCGCTTGAGGCAGATAGGTGTATGGGCGCAGGTAGGCCGCTTGCACCCAATCGTCAACTTGCTGATAAAACTGTTGAATATAGGCGACGCGCTGTTGAACGGCCTCGATAGGCATGAAGTCGAGGTAATTCGTTTCGTAAGTACAGTGAAGAAACACCTGCCAGAAAAGAGCGTGGGGTTCATCTCGAACGTAGATAAAATCGAGGCCGTACCAATCCCGTTTGGTTTCCCGCACAAAATCATCAGCATCTCGGTCAAGCCATTCGGCATATTTTTCTTTGTGGGGCCGCCAGATTTCAACGGTCCAAAGATTGTCTGTAATGAGGTGGAAAAAATAACCAAGCAGGAACGAATACCGTTCCCGATCCATAGGTGAAACCTCTGCCAGATATTTCCGATAAAAATCCAGGTCGGCGATGCCCCAGGTTTCATCTTCATTGCCGAAGTGAGTGATGTGTTTGGGCGGGTTGAACGTGCGCCAGTTTTCGTCAGGGATACCGGAATCTGGAGCGATATTTCCGATGGCAAACATTTGCGGGTCAAGCCCATCAATTTTTTCCAGAAGCTTTTCTGCAATGCGGAGGTGACAAATCCAGGTGCCCATGAACTACTTTTATTTTTTCAATTGCTCTTCTAAAAATGCAAGATAAAGGTTTTGCGCCTCTATTGTGATTTGCAGTTCCTTTATTTGTTGCTCCAATAATTTTTGTTTTTCCTGAAACATACGGAGTATCATTCGACTTAACCGATTTTTGATCAACTGGGGACGATTTAATCTTAAAAGGGCAATATGAAATCTTCCCGTTTCTGTCAGTGAGTCTAAAAATCCGGTTTGTTCGTTTTCCTGCAGGTGTTGGCTAAGATCATCCAACATTGGATCATTACACGAGGCTTGTAATGATCCAATGTCAGAAGTCCGCCTGAACTTGTTTCCGTAACCCCACAATATCCACACGCATATTGGTAACGAACGCGTGCTTTTTCAAGACTATGCTCCGCCATTGAATTCCCCTGAAAGCTCCAGCCCTGTCATTTTCCGGTAAACCTGCTCCATCTCAGCAATCCGTGCATCTAATCGCGCACTTTTCAATTCCAATTGGCTGTGTACGATTTGCAATTCAATGATGCGCGTTTTCATGGCAATTAAATCAGAGATAGGTTGCTTTCCCTGAAATTGTTGTAATTCATCCTGATCCAGACTTTCATTTCCTTGTTGATAGGCAATTTGCTCTTCTGCGGAAAGTTCTTTTCCCTCTGCAACTTTCAAATGCAACTGCCACCAGTGTACGTATTGTTCATCCATCGAAGACTCCTTCAAAATCAATCACGGTACAAAATTTTACCACCCCAACCACTTCTCCGGCTCAATCTCCACCAACCACCCATAATCCCCATCCGCCGCGAAATCCCAGTTATATTTCGCCTTGTAAATCTCCCGCACCCCATCGGGACCCGGTTTGGGGATGGGGCGGGCTAAGCCTTCGCAGATGACCGGATGCACGCCGTCTTCAAGAGACAGTGCCACGCGCGGGTTTTGGGTGAAGTTTCGGGCTTTGACGCTGTTGGCGGGGATGCAGATATAAACCTTTTCTTCAAACCACGCAAACCAGACCGGGGTCAGGTGCGGGCGTCCGTCCGGGCGGGTGGTGGCGACCCAGATATTTTTTTCGGTTTCGAGACGTTGGAGGGTGGAGGAATTTAGAGGATTGGACATGACCAAATTATAGCGGGAAATTTTGACGCAAAGGCGCAAAGCCGCAGAGAAAACTTTCCGGCTTTGCGCCTTTGCGTCAAAGATCAAGTAAAATTAGATACCTATCTAATTCACAGGAGTCTCCCCACATGGATTTCAACCGCTACTTCACCAACGATGAACTTACCGCCCAACTTAACGAATGGGCGACCACATACCCCAACATTCTCACCCTCGGCGTGCTCGGCCAAAGCTATGAGGGCAAAGACATTCACCTCCTCACGATAACCAACAAAGCCACTGGTGCGGACACCGACAAGCCAGCCGTCTGGCTCGATGCAAACATCCACGCCACCGAAATCGCCGGAACCACAACTACCCTCCGTATCTTGTGGGAACTGCTGTCCAAATACGGCTCCGACGAAAAAGTCACCCGGCTCGTGGATACCAGCACCTTTTACATTGTCCCCCGGCTGAACCCCGACGGGGCGGCGTGGGCAATGGCGGCGCAACCGAAATACGTCCGCTCCGGCGTGCGTCCGTACCCCTACGAAAAGAAAATGGACGGCCTGCATTCCCAGGACATTGACGGCGACGGGCGCATTCTCTCCATGCGGATTCCCGACCCCAACGGCGAATGGAAAATTAGCACGAAAAACCCGCGCATTATGGAAAAACGCAAACCCGACGAAATGGGCGGAACTTATTACCGGGTGTTCGCCGAAGGGCTGATCGAAAACTACGATGGCTACGTCTTCCGCAATGCCCGCCCGCATCAGGGGTTGGACTTCAACCGGAACTACCCCTTCGAGTGGCGCACCGAAAGCGATCAGTATGGCGCTGGCCCCTACCCCACATCCGAGCCGGAAATCCGTGCGGCGGTGGACTTTGTCGCCAAACACCCCAACATCAACGCGGGCATCGCTTACCACACTTACTCCGGCGTCATCTTGCGCCCCTACGGCACCAAAGCCGACGACCAGATTGACACTAACGACCTGTGGGCATTTCAGGCGATTGGCGAACGGGCCAAAGAACTGACCGGGTACCGCACCGTGTCCGTGTTTCACGATTTCAAATATCACCCCAAACAAACCATCACGGGCGTGTCCAACGATTGGCTATACGAAAATCAAGGCATTTTCGGGTACGTGATCGAGCTGTGGGACATCGTCGGGCGGGCGACGGAAAAATATGAGCGCAAGTTCATTGATTGGATGCGCGATCACCCCCACGAGGACGACGTGAAAATCTTCGAGTGGATTCTCGCCAACGGCCCCAAAGACGGGTACGTGGACTGGTACGAATTCGAGCATCCCCAACTGGGCAAGGTGGAACTCGGCGGCACGAACAACATGTACACCTGGCGCAATCCCCCCCACGCCTTCATGGGCGAAGAAGCCGAACGCAACGTGCCCTACGTGGTCGCGTTAGGCGAAATGCTCCCTCGCCTGAACGTGCATCAATTCACCGCGACCCCCCTCGGCAATGATCAGGTTCACCTCAACCTGATTGTGGAAAACACAGGGTACTTCCCCACTTACACCAACAACATGAGCAAAAAGCGCGGGATTCGCACCGTGCGCGTGGAACTGGACCTCCCCGAGGGCGCGGAATTCGTACAGGGTAAACGGAAAACCGACCTCGGACATTTGGAAGGCCGCGCCAGCCGGAGTGGGATTTTTGGCATGGGGGGCAACGGGACCGATTACCGTGCCCGCGCGGAGTGGGTGATCCGCGTCCCATCCGGCGCGGGGGCGGTGAAAGCGAACGTGATCAGCGACCGCGCGGGGACAGTGCAGGTCGAAGTTACACTTGGGTAATATTTTCAAGGCGTATTGACTTCAGTCCTTTCAATCGATTGAAATCGCCACAGCAAGTTAGAATCTCTTGTTACGCACCTTGCGTAACATCCGTTAGAATCAAAAAAGACCCGGCAATGCCGGGTCTTTTTTTTGATTCCTTTGTTTTTAGACCGAAACGACGGAGTCTTCGGTGCCAAAGGTATTGGGGACATATTCGTCCGCTTCGGGGTCGTTGCGCCAGGTTTCGCCATCAACCAGGTAACGGAATTTGTATTGACCTGGTTTGAGGGAAACTGTAGCGGAAAAATTACCGTCTTTGCGGCGTTTTAACAAATGCGCGGTTGCGTTCCACTCGTTAAAATCGCCCAGCAGGGCAACTTCTTTTGCGCCATCTGCCGGTAACTCAAAGGTTACCTTACACGAACGACCTGTTTTGGTGTACTCTTTTTTCATGGGTTATTCTCCTTATTCTATTGATACCATGAGTTTAGGCCGATAGCTCTTCTTCACCGGGGCGGGATTTTACCATACCTGAAAATGCTGTAAAGCCTTGTGAAATTCATCACGGGCGCGTTCCCAGGTAAAAAACCTCACTCGTTCGTCCCCCAGTTGGCGAATTTTTTCTCGGGCTTGCTCGTTTTGGAGGAAGGCGCGCAGGTTTTCGGCGAGATCGGCAGGGTCGTAGGGGTCGAAGAACACGCCCGTGTGGCCGACCACTTCGGGGAGGGCGGTGTTGTTGGCGGCGAGGACGGGACAGCCGCAGGCCATCGCCTCAAGCAGGGTCAGGCCGGAGCCTTCGTACAGGCCGGGGTGGATGAGGCCGAGGGCAGACGAATAAAGGGCGGGGAGATCGGCATCCGGGACGTAGCCGAGGAAGTGGGGAGGTGTGAGCCGTGAAGCGTGAAGGGGGGAGGTTTGAAATTGGGGGCCAGTCGTTCCGGCGATGACGAGATCGAGGTGGGGGAATTCGGGTTGGAGGGTTTCCCAAACGGATAAAAGGCGTGGGAGGTTTTTGCGGGGTTGGAGGGAGCCAACGAAGAAGATGAAGTCTTTTTTTAGCCCGTACTTCGCACGGATGCGATCCTGCTCGGGCGGGGGAACCGGGTGAAACGTGTCAGTGTCCACCCCGGTCGGGATGGCGATCACTTTTTCAGGGGGGACACACAAGCGGGCGATGATCCGCGCCCGGGAGAAGTTCGAATCCGTGATGATCCCTTGCACGCGGCGCGCCAGGATCGGCCACAAGAGGCGATACCACAGCGCAAACCCGCGCGAGAACCATTCGGGGTGTTCGAGCGGGCTGAGGTCGTGGATGGTGACGATCTGCCGCCGGACGAGGGCGGGGCCGGTGTTGGCGGGGGAGAACAACCATTCGTGCGGGGCCACCCGTGCGGGCAGAATGAATTGTTCCCACAGATGCCCGCGCGAGCCGCGCCACGCGGGGGCAGGGATTTCGTAACGGACTTCACCCCGTATCCGACGCGTGAGTTCGTGGGCGTAACGTTCGACGCCGGTGATGGGGCGGGTTTGAAAGCGGGCGTTGATCACGAGGGGCATTTGTAAATCCAATCATCTGCCTGGTGCGTATGGGTTTGAATACAGGAGCGTCCACAATGGGTATCGTGCGCCAGGAAAATGCCCTGTATCCAACTTGACCGCCATTGACTAATTGACATATGCAAATCGAGAATGATATAGTAGCCACCCATATGAACATAACAGGTGACAAAAAAATAACGTCTCAGGCCGAGGTTTCTGATTATATCCAGTTGTTAGCCCGACTGTCTTTTGGGGCTACGATCATTTTTATCCCTTTTCGGTATCGCACCGTTTTATTCGCGCGTCCGCTTCCGCCAATTTATCGAGATTTTACAGACTTTTTGCTGTTTGCCAGTGATTTTTTTATGTTGGCGACGTTGCTTTTTTGGGGGATTCGGGTGTTGCTCACACGGAAACGCATTCAAACGGGACCATTTTTTCTGACTTATCCGCTTTTGGCGGTGTTGTTGGTAGCGGGGGTGAGTGTGGCGGGGTCGGTGGATCGCGCGCTGTCTCTCTATCACTTTGTGCGGCTTGTATTTTTGGCGGGGTTGTATTTGTATATCATCAACGAGGTGCGTTCGCTCAAAGAGGTGGCGATCCCGATTTTGGTCCAAACACTGATTCAAAGTTGGGTGGGCGTGGCGCAGACGTTGGCGCAACATTCGTTGGGGTTGTATTCTTT
>JABWBV010000206.1 GCA_013359445.1 Anaerolineales bacterium
AAAGCGGTACGGACCCCAACATCGTCCCGGGGAGTGTTTTCCCCCTGGGGTTGAATACCAAACTGGGGGCCTCCGAAGACAACGACATTCTTTTGCTCGATCAATTTATTTCTTCGCACCATACTCGTTTACGCTGGGATGGCGCGGCCTGGTGGGTGGAAGATCAGGGTAGTAAAAACGGGACATTTGTAAACGACATTCCCTGCACTCCGATGATGCCCCAGCGTATCCAGCCCGGCGGGGAGCTACGCATCGGCGGCATGATGTTTGAGTTGATGGATTAGGCATGTTCCAACCCCGCCTTTCTTCTCGTTATACCGAAGCACTTTTATTAGGGATCGTTTTTGCCGTGTATTTCCTGGGGGTGGTGTTGGCGCATGCCGGGTTACAGGTTCAGCAGAATGAAAATCCTATGGTGGGCCTGTTCCGTGCAATTTTGCCTGTCATTGTTTTTATCCTGTCTTTTTCCGCCATTCATCTCGTGCTGAAGTTCCAGCGCCTGGATATGGAACAAATTCTGCTCCCGCTGATGGGGTTGTTGTGTGTGGTCGGGTTAGTGATGATTTACCGGTTACAGGGGACAGGTGGGGTTTGGCAACAGATGGGGCGGGGTCTGCTCCCTGGTTTGGTCGTGGTGGCGGCGTTGCTCATCCGCCCGGCATGGGTGGAGAAAATGCGGCGGTGGGCGATTTCCCTCAGCGCAATCGGGTTGGTACTGTCGTTCGGGACGGCGTTTTTTGGGGTGGTGGATGAGACGGGGGCGCGGCTCGCCCTCAAACTGGGGCCGCTCCCGGCCATTCAAACCTCGGAAATTCTCAAGATTGCCTTGATCATCTTCCTGGCGTGGTACATCGAGCGCGAAGGGGAAGCCGCGGAAGGGAGAGCGCAACCCCTTGGATGGTTGCGCATTCCCTCGGTGCGGTACTTCATCCCGGGCGGGTTATTCGTCGGGATGGGGGTCATGGCCCTCGTGCAGATGTCCGATTTTGGCGCGGTAATGATTCTCGGGACGATCTTTATTGGAATGCTATATGCAGGATTCGAGACGCGGATTTTCTCCACTGTTGCGTTGATTGGCTTCGGTTTGGCCGCCCTGGCCGCCATCATTCTGCTCTTTGCCTGGGAGGTCCCCACGGTGATCCGGTTCCGGTTTTTGGCCTTTCTCGATCCCTGGAGCAATACGATGCTGACGATTGATGGCGAGCCGATTGGGATCACGATCGCGCAGGGGCCAGGGTACCAAATTCAACAGGCCATTTACGCCCTGATTGCGGGTGGCCTGAGCGGGACGGGGCTGGGATTTGGTTCCCCCGAATACATCCCGCTCGCCCATTCCGATTTTATCTTTGCGGCGATTTTGGAAGAAATGGGGGCGGTAGTGGGCATTGCGGTGTTGATAGTATTTGTCATCATCTTGCTTCGCCTGTTGCGCCTGGCCGCAATTCTTCCGAAGGAGCAAGCCTTTGAACGGCTTTTGCTGACGGGGGTGGGGATTCACCTGTTTGCCCAGTTATTTATCATGGTGGGGGGGACGATTAATCTGATTCCCGTTACCGGGGTCACGATTCCCTTTCTGAGCCTGGGGGGGATGGCGATGTTGATCAATGTGACTGAAGTGGGGCTTGCCCTGGTGCTGATCCGGCGGTTGGAGGTTCATTCACCATGAAATTGGAGAACCGGGTCTGGAATTTGGGCAATGTGTTTGTATTGATTCTGGTGTTGCTTTCCGCCCGCATCGTTTACTGGCCCCTGGTCCGCGGGAATGATTTGCTACCCACGGTCGTTTCGCTCACTGCCGCTCAGCGGTATCTTGACATGATCCACCGCGAGCAGGAAGAAACCCAACAGGCGGTAGATGTCCTTACCGGGGATAGCGCGTTTGGAAAACTCCCCCAACCGGTCATTCAACGGACCATTGACCTGATGGCGCATATTACGCGGGGGACGATCCTGGACCGCAACGGGCGCGTGCTCGCGTACGATTTTCAGCCCACGGAGGGCGACCGCGAACGGATTTATAACGAGCCTTCCTTGGCGCACGTCCTGGGGTATGTTTCCGGCCTTCGGATTGGGCTTGTGGGGTTAGAAGCGACGTATAACGAATCCCTGTTAGGGTTGGATCGCCTCGATAGTCAGCTTAACGAAATCACACATCAGGAACTTTTTGGAAGCGATCTGATCCTGACCATAGATAGCAACGTCCAGCGTAAGGCTGAGCAAGCGTTGGGGAACAAGCCGGGCGGAATCGTGGTGCTAGATGCAAAAACAGGGGCGGTGTTGGCAATGGTGAGTAACCCCGGTTTTGACCCGAACCGCGTCCTGGAGCCAGGGTATATTCAAGGGTTGGAGGATGCGTGCGGGGGCGCCGCGGAATGTTCGGGAAATTTCATCAACCGCGCGGCGCAGGCGTTGTACCCCCCTGGTTCGACCTTCAAAACCCTCACGCTCCTTGCGGCATTGGATACCGGACAGGTGACCCCGGAAACCGTCTTTGATTTTGGCGACCTCATCCAGGGGCCGAATGGCAATTATTATGTCTACAGCGTAGATGGGGGCATCATTCCTGACCCCAACCATGCCGAAAATAAGCTCAACCTCGCCATGTCCTACGCCAAGTCCGCGAACGCCGCCTTCGCCCGCATCGGGGATGAAATGCCCCCGAACATTTTTATGGATTATGCCGCCCGGTTCTTTTTCAGCGTCCTTCCCGAAAAAGTGCCCTCTTTTGAAATTGGATATACCGCACCCCAACTTGCCAACGATTTGAACGTTTTTGCGAACAACAATCTACTCCAAGCCTCCACAGGGATCGGGCAGGGCGAATTGTTGACCAACCCGATGAGTATGGCGATGATCGCGCTCGCAGTGATGAACGATGGCAATCTGCCTTTGCCCTATTTTGTGCAGGAAATCCGCGACCCCGATGGACAAGTCATCCAGACCCAACCGTTTAACCAAACCATCCCCAACCTGATGTCCCCGCAAACCGCGCGCACGGTCAAAGAGATGATGGAAACAGTGGTCGCGCAAGGGAGCGGAAAAAATGCCGCGGTCGCGGGGCTGATGGTGGGGGGGAAAACGGGCACGGCCCAGGTCGGCGGGGATCGGTTGCCCCACGCGTGGTTTCTCGGTTTTGCGGAGTCGGAAGAACGCTCGGTCGTGATCGCCGTGATGGTGGAAAATGCTGGCGAAGGCCATACCGTCGCCGCGCCCCTGTTCGCCCAGATCGCCGATGTCGCGGTCAACCACCTGGGCGAGCCGGTGACGGAAATCGTCGACGCCCCCACGGATTCGGGCGAAGCAAGCGGGGCAACAACCCCGACTCTGCCCCCTCCCGACATTTTGCACGATACGTCCAAACTAGACATTGTGGACGGCCCAGGAACCTGCCAGGGCGGATATGACATTCCCCCAGGGCTGGGGAGTTTTCTCTGGCCGGTTGACCCCCCTTTCCGCAAACTAGTGGGCGACGATTTTATTCCCCGGCATCCCGGGATTGATCTGGGGACGCCACCAGGTTCGGCGGTCTACGCCTCGGATGAGGGGGTAGTGGTTTTCGCGAACTGGTCGGCAGTCGGGTATGGAAATGTGGTCGTGCTCGATCATGGGAATGGTTTCCGGACCCTGTACGCCCATTTGAGTCAGATCGCGACCTCGTGCGGTGCTTTCCTACAACCCGGAGATTTATTGGGGTTGTCCGGCAGTACTGGCAATTCGTCCGGCCCACATTTACATTATGAGATTCGCGTGCCTGAGGGCTTTCTCAATCCGTGGACGTGGTTGCCCCCGCCCTGATCTCTTTCGTTCTAGGATGTAAACGGATTTCTCCTATCCCTTTTATCTTAGGGCTTGTAAAAGAATAATTTCGTAGATCGCGCCGGCGGGATTGCGCGGCAACTTGCCGACAATCCCGCCGGGAGGGAGGCCCGGATTTGGCAATCCGGGGCGAGCGGAAAACGTATATTCTCACTTTACCTGAATTAAAAAATGAGCCCCTTTGAAGTTACAAGGATTTTAGCGAGGCTTGAAACGATTTCCCAGTATTGAATTGAAAGCAGAAAAGTTTATTTCGTTTTTCGTTCCCACAACAGAGGAAAAACACGCCAAACGGCGCGTTTTTCCTTTACTAGAACACCTGTATAATACCTTTCATGTTACCGAAATACTCCTTGTCTGCATTGAGTATAGCCCTGCTCCTTCTTATCGGCATATTCATCTGGCATGACCAACAAAATAAAGTCGCACAAACACCAGTTGTTATCAACAACATTGCAGTTGCTCCCTTGCCCACTCTAACCGCGAATATGGTTTCTCAAGGTGAAATCCTCTATCAACAATTCTGTGCCGCCTGCCACATGCCTGACCTGCGTGGGGCACCCGACTGGAAAAAACCTCTCCCCGATGGCTCTCTCCCCCCGCCGCCGCACGACGATAGCGGGCACACCTGGCACCATCCTGATTTTCTCTTGTTACAAATCATGTCAGAGGGGGGTGCAGAGTATGAGGGTGTCATGCCCGGTTTTGGGTCACAACTGACCCAAGAAGACATGCGCGCCATCCTTGAATTTCTTAAAAGCCAGTGGAGTCAAAAATCACGCGAATACCAGTGGTGGATCACCAACACCTACCCCACCCCAACCCCAGGCCCATGACTCCTATTCGCGTCCTTCTTGCCGATGATCATGCTGTCGTTCGGGCAGGCATCCGCCAGTTTCTGGAACGAGCGGCGGATTTGCGCGTGATAGCGGAAGCCGACGACGGGGAAATGGCCCAGAAACTCATCGCGGCACATCACCCGGACGTCGCCGTGCTGGATATCCAGATGCCCAAAGCCACTGGAATTGAAGTGACGCGTTGGGCGCGTGCCCATCACCCACAGATAGGTATCCTGATTTTGACCGCGTATGATGATGATCCTTATGTCATGGCTGTCTTGCAGGCTGGTGCAAATGGATATGTTCTGAAAACCGCTTCCCCAGATGAAATTGTGCAAGCGGTCCGAGAAGTGTATGAAGGAAGATCATTCCTGGACCCCACTATTGCCCGCAAACTGCTGAACCAGTTCGCCTCCCCCTCTACTTCACCCCTGCAGATAGACGACCCACAGGGTTACGAAGCGCTAACGGATCGGGAAACTGAAGTGCTCACCCTAGTCGCCAAAGGGTTTACCAACAAAGCCATCGCGGTTCAACTGACGATTAGTGATCGAACGGTACAGGGGCATCTGGCGAAAATCTTCATCAAACTACAAGCGGCCAGCCGAACCGAAGCGGTAATGCGGGCGGTGACGTTGGGGTGGATCACGACTAATTTGGCGCCATGAAAACCAGACTTAAACGATTTTCCTGGCGAGGAGTGACAACCCAACTTTTCGCACTCGTAGTTCTGCCGTTGTCAGTTCTACTGCTCTTCATTGCCTTTGGCGGTTTATCGCTCCATCGGCAGGCGATGCGGATGATGGTGGGGGAACGTGACGAACGGGCGGTGCGTGCGGCGGCCAGTGCAATCTCTGAACAACTCAATCACCGTGAAAAAGCTATTCATGCGCTGGCTTTGCTGGCAGGAGAAACACTCTCCACGACGGGTCTTCAGGCAGTGTTAACCACTTCTGATTATCTTCTCCCTGATTTCGATTTAGGGCTGGCCTTTTTTGAACGTGGGGGTGGTCTCTTAGCCTCCCAAGGGGAAACGATTTTTTGGGAATCTCTCAACCCTACCGTTCCCCCACTCCAGGAGGCTCTGGCTAGGGATGTGCCCCCAACTTTTCTCGCCACCAATCATCCACAAACCGGAGAGCCTATTATTTTGTCTTTCGCCGTATCTACAAAAGGCGGGCTGATTGCAGTAGGAGCCTTTGATCCCGCGAGTCTGGCGCGCCAAGCATTGGCCGGGGTTTTTGTTGCAGAGGCGGGGAGTGTCATTTATCTGGTAGATGCCTCGGGCGACTTGTTGTTTCAATTGGGGTCTCCCTCTGTAGATGAAACCTCTGAAACTCATCCCGGTATTCAGGAAGCGTTGGCCGGCAACAGCGGGACGAACTATGTGCCGGTGTCGGACGGCGAACACGTGGTCAGTTACAGTCCGATTGTTCCCATTGGGTGGGCGCTGGTCATCGAAGAACCCTGGGATGTCATATCTTCTCCCTTACTGCGTACAACTGAGTATGCCCCTTTGGTGTTGATCCCGGCATTTTTGCTAACGTTGGTGGCCTTGTGGTTTGGCGTGCGTCAAATCGTCCAACCCTTGCAGGCTTTAGAAAGTCAAGCCGCGGAACTGGGCCGGGGCAACTATGAGGCCATTGAAGAAGCGGTTGGGGGGATTGCTGAAATCCAGCATCTGCAAAATGAGTTGATTCATCTGGCACACCAGGTCAAAGCGGCCCAGGCCGGATTGCGCGGGTATATTGGAGCGATCACCACCGGTCAGGAGGAAGAACGCCGTCGTCTGGCACGCGAACTCCATGACGATACGTTACAGGCTTTGATCGCCCTCAATCAACGGATTCATCTCGCCCGGTTAGCGCACTCAGAACCGGCCTTGACGGCCTCCCTCCTTGAAATTCAGGAGTTGACTGCTCGTACAATAGAGAATCTGCGCCGTCTGACACGCGCCTTGCGCCCTATCTACCTGGAAGACCTGGGATTGGTCGCGGCGCTCGAAGTTCTGACACGAGAAATCCAACAAGCGAGTGGAATGCCCGTGTCGTTTCATCGTGCTGGAGAACCGCGCCGCCTTCCCCCACAGACCGAACTCGCGCTATACCGTATGGCGCAAGAAGCTTTGAACAATGTTGTGCGTCATGCTCAAGCCAGTCAGACAACATTGGATATTCGTTTTGCGTCAGAATCTGTGTCGCTTTCTATTTGGGATAATGGACTGGGATTTACACCCCCAGAGAATATCGCGGAATTAGCTCCCCAAGGACATTTCGGGTTATTAGGTCTGCATGAACGAGCAGAACTCATCGGGGCAATGCTGGACATTCAAACGTCTCCCGGAAGCGGAACCCGGGTCGAGATCAGCCTAGAGGATAAGTAAGAATGGATCAGCACAATCACCCCGCCCATCAATCAGGAGTCTTTACGCATCCTCCCCAACCAGGTTCACAGAAAGGACACAACAATCTAAGCCATAATCAACATAAAGTTCATGGTGTCAATCACACCGGGCACGAGGGGATGTTTCGGGATCGTTTTGGGTTTGTCTGATGTTGACCATCCCAGGGTTGACCTACAGCGAAATGCTCCAAATGTGGTTTGGTTTTGCTATGCCCACTTTTCCCGGAAGTGTGTGGATCAGCCCGCTCTTTGCGCGGAAGTGTTGCCCGAACATAAAGACCAAAAAATCCGCGCCTTACAGAAGGAAGGGAAAAAAGTCGCTATGGTGGGGGACGGGGTGAACGACGCGCCCGCTCTGACCCGGGCCGACATCGGCATCGCAATTGGGAGTGGGACGGATGTGGCGGTGGAAGCGGCAGATATTATCCTGGTTCAAAGTAACCCGCTTCATGTGGTGCGGATTATCGAACTAAGCCGGGCGACTAACAAAAAGATGATCCAGAACCTGCTTTGGGCGACGGGCTATAACGTTGTTGCCATTCCTCCTGCGGCAGGGGGCCTCGCGCCGTGGGGCTTCTTGCTCTCTCCTGCGGCGGGGGCAGTGTTGATGTCCCTGAGTACCGTCGTCGTGGCGATCAATGCCCAGTTTTTGCGGCGGATGCAGTTTTTTGGTTGAGTGGGATTCTTTACAAAACCTTTATACAACCTTCACCAGGGCTTTAAATCTTTGCCCTATACTGCCGTATAGCCCGAAAGACTTCCATTACAACTTTCTTATGTCTATTCCAAAAATCCTTGTCATTGACGACGAACCCGGCATTTTAAATCTCGTCACCGCTTACCTGCGTCAGGAAGGGTATGAATATTATACGGCCACCGATGGGTTAGCCGGTTTGAAGGCCACCCGCGCCTTCAAACCTGACCTGATTGTGTTGGACATTATGCTCCCTGGCATAGATGGTTTGGAAGTCCTTGCTCAGTTGCGGCGCGAGTCGAACGTTTACGTGATCCTGCTTACGGCGAAAACCGAGGAGATGGATAAAATCATCGGTCTTTCAGTTGGGGCAGATGATTATTTGACCAAACCCTTTAGCCCGCGCGAGCTCATCGCCCGGATCAAGGCCGCCCTCCGCCGGATGCGCCAGGAAGGGCGCCCCAGCGAAGGGCACCTGCTCTCCTTTCGGCATGTCCGGTTGGATGTTGCCGCCCGCCTGGTGTGGGTAGACGACCACTTGGTTGAGTTAACCACGACTGAGTTTGACTTACTGCGTGTGCTAGCCGAACATCGGGGGATGGTCCTCAGCCGCGAACAATTGCTCGATAAAGTCTGGGGTGGGGCTTATTTTGGGGAAATCCGCGTGGTGGATGTCCATCTTGGACACCTCCGGCAAAAATTGGGGGTGGAGATCTTGGCAACTGTCCGCGGCGTGGGCTACCGTTTTGAGGACGAAGGCCTATGAATCCGTTACAAACGCTCTCTCCCCGTTTAGGCTGGAAACTTTTTCTTTCCTATTTGATCGTCATCCTAGTGGGGGTTGTGGTGCTTGCTGTCACGGCTGAGGTGGTCATTCCCACTATTTTTAGCCGCCATATGAGTGGGATGCAGATGGGCCAACACGAAATAGGGGACATGATGGGCGGGATGAATGCGTTGTTTTTTAGTTTCCGGGCGGCTTTCAACGAGGCTTTGTTGTTGTCCGCCTTGGCGGCTGTTTTGGCCGCAGGGGTGGTTAGCTATTTTGTTGCGCAACGCGTCATCGCCCCGGTCCAGACGATGACACGCGCCAGCCAACGGATCGCCGAGGGCCACTTCTCGGAACGTGTCCCTGTGCGTGCTCGATCCGGGCTAGAAGATGAATTGGGGTCTCTGGCCCTGAGTTTCAATCAGATGGCCGCTCAGTTGGAACAAACCGAAGCCATGCGCCGCCAATTGATCGGGGATGTAGCCCACGAACTGCGTACTCCCCTCACGACCATTAAAGGTTCGATGGAAGCGTTGATGGACGGTGTGCTTCCAGCCAACGAGGCCACCTTCCAACAGGTGTATGGCGAAGCAGACCGATTACAACGTCTGGTCAGCGATTTGCAGGAACTCAGTCGGGTGGAAGCCCGGGCATACCCATTACATCCCCGCCCAGTTAATGTCGGCTCCCTGATCCAGGGGGTGGCAACGCGTTTGAAGCCCCAATTTGAGGAGAAGGGTGTTACGCTACATACCCACGTTTCTCCCCATTTACCTTCGGTGGGGGCAGATGAAGACCGGCTCACGCAGGTGTTGACGAATTTGTTGGGCAATGCCCTGCAATACACGCTTGAAGGGGGTACTGTAGAAATCCATACTGAACAGAAAGACAATAATCTTCAGGTAACAATCAGTGATACAGGCATCGGGATCCCCGCGGAACATATCCCCCATCTGTTTGACCGTTTTTACCGGGTAGAAAAATCCCGCTCCCGCGCGGGGGGCGGAAGCGGGATTGGGTTGACTATTGCTCGGTACCTGGTTGAAGCCCACGGTGGACGGATGGGGGTCGAGAGTGAAGGGCCAGGGAAAGGGAGCCGGTTTCTATTTACCCTGCCCTTTAAGGGGTAACGATCAATTTAACATTCATCCCTTGTATATGTGACCCCCCGTCCACAAAACAACTGTTTTCCCATTCACCTGTCACGTCTTCTGTGACCGTGAATGTAATGGTTCTTTCTTCACCATTTTTAGGGACAATGACCACAAAGCCATGATCCGTCGTGGCTAAGCCACGTCCATCTTCTCCTGCCCTACCTGAACTTCTTAAGTGTTGGGGGAATAGGCAAACTCAGGCAACTCAATCGTAAGCTCTGCTTGGGATGGCCCACTGCTACAGGTTCTACTCCCGAACGTTAATTCTCTGCTCTCACCTTCCCAAAGTTTTCGCATCTCTTCGCGCGGGGGGACGTGCCCGGCGCGTTATCCCTGACCGTAAGGGTGGTGTCCAAGATGGCGACGTTGAAGGGAAAGGCGTGGATGGCCGCGCAAGCCCCGGATGAAAAAACTCGGGGGAAGTTTTGGGCGTGGGTGGAGCAGATGCGGTTGTTGTAACCTTGCAAGAGCGAGGATGTTTAAGTAAGTGTCATTCCCCGCCCTCTCCTTCCCACAATTTTCGCATTTCCTCGCTCGTTGCCAACAACTCATCCAATGTTCCGATCCCCTCCATTTCTCCCTCCTTCAACATAATAATCTGATCCGCGCGGCGCAACACAGCGCGGCGATGGGAAACAGCGATCACAGCGGGGGAGAAAGTTCCCAAAAGTTCCCTTGAATTCCCAGAAGTTCCTGTCTGTGCCGGGGAACTTGTTGGAACTTGTGGGAATTGGGGGGAATTCACATTAAACAGCCGATCCCACAGGATTTTTTCGGTACTCACGTCGAGGGCGGAGGAAAGGTCGTCGAAGACGAGCAATTCCGGGTCGCGGACAAACATGCGAGCGGCGGCGGCGCGTTGGCGTTGGCCACCGGAGAGTTTGACCCCGCGCGGGCCAACGAGGGTATCGAGACCGTGATCGAGGGTGGGGAGGTCATCTTCCATGACGGCGGAGAGGAGGGCGGAGTCGATGGCCCTCATCCCCCAACCCCTTCTCCCGACAGGAGAAGGGGAGTCTGACACCCCCTCTCCCCACGGGAGAGGGGGCTGGGGGGTGAGTGAAAGCCCCATCAAAATGTTATCTCGCAACGGTTCGGAAAACAGGCGGGGGATTTGGGGGGTGTAGGCAGAG
>JABWBV010000805.1 GCA_013359445.1 Anaerolineales bacterium
CCCGCAGTTGAATGCCACGAATATTATCCAAAATGGCATTATTCACCCCTCCTGCCGGGGCAAAAATGCCCAGGTAGTTGCCATCCAGAGCATATTCCTGCACCACATCATTAATTTGGTCCGAAACGAGCAACGTGCCACTGGTGCTCAAGATCGCCTGGACGGGTGTTGAAAGATGGGTGGGATCGGCGGGGACAAAATCTGCGTCTATCAGATCGCCGGAGATGGGATCAAACGCCATCACCCGTTTGTTTGTTGAATCGGGGATGAGCAGAAGGCCAGATGTGCCCAGCACTTGAAGAGCCTGGTTTTTCGCTTCGGGTTTGGGAAGCGGGAGCGTGGCCGGATGAGGCGGAGGACACAAGTACACTTCGTATTCTTTGTCAAACGTGCAAGCGGCAGAACGCGCTATTTCAGAGGCTTCCATCCCGGTCGCCTCACTAATCAGCGCGAGGTCAAGGGACTTGTTCGCCTGACTGGTTTGGGCATGAGCACGTATTTGGGGAAGGATCAAGAACCAACTGATTAGGGCTAGGGCAAATAGTCCTAACCCAATACCTGGAATGATTAGACGAGGGTTTTTCATGGGCGGCTCCTTTGAGATGAATTCTTTGGGGCATACATTAACACCCCATGAGATTATATCCGATTACAAAGCCTGAAAATACTCCCCCAACGATGAATCCTTCGGCACACTCACCACCCCATAATGCCGCGGCAAAAACCACCGCAACGCCCCCATCGCCCCCTGAAAAATCTCCTGCGTCGCAAAATCCTCTCGAAACACCGAAAACACCAACTCCTGCGGGGGCGTGATCCCCGGACGGGAAAGCAACAACACGCGGGGTTCGGCAATCCCCATCATTTTTTGCAGATACTCGCGGAGCACCTTGCGGGCATATCCCGGCAAATAGGCGTCAGACGGATGACTGACCAACACCTGGTTCCCCTGTGCGCGGGGTGCCGCGTCCGATCCCGCTTCTGGCGCAGGCCCCTCCAACGTCCCAAACATCCGCAAAGTGAGCAAATCCCCATACGAAAACACCCATTCCGCGTCTAACCCTACCCGGTTGATCGCCACCCCCACCCCGTCCTCCGTCAGCTTCTCCAACACCGACCGGATACAGAACTCCTGATAGGGCTGGTCAGTGGGCGGCGTTTTCAGGCCGAAGTACGGAAAATGATCGGGGCCAAAAAACACCTGAGGGATGTCGTCGGTCATACTGCAATCGACGATGTGGGCGTAAAACTGGGATACCCATTCCGGGCCGCGTTGGTCGTCCGGGGTGGCGAGGAGGGAGAGAATAGTGGGGAGGTGGGAGGGGTCGCAATTTTGCATGAATTTACCGCATCAAATTCGAAGTACTGTTCATTAAGCTCGGAATCCAGGCCGCAAAACATATGAACGCAAAGAGTGTAAATACCAAACTTGTTATCAATGTCACCAATGCTTGCCAGTATTTTAGGTTTGTAATCGCTTGGATAGCGATTACAAATAAAATCAATTGATAGATATTCACACTCCAAATTATCCCCAAGAGGACGGTAGGTAAAAGAGGTATAAGAGGAATCAGTACCGTAATTAGAGTAAATGGAACAAAAATAAGGATACTAATGTAGTAAATTTCCTCATGGCATTCCTTCTTCCGTTTGAATAACTTTTTATAAATGAAGTTAAGGAAGTAGGAGAAGAAAATAAACATAAAAGGAAAAAGGATGACCAAAAAAACGGCAGACCAGGCTTCGTCGTTTGGATTGTGTTTTGGGGCACTGGGATTAATCCAAACGATGATCCGGGAGGCCAGAATTGCCAGCACAACCCACACGACCCCGCCCGAAAACTTGTCGTTGGCATGTTTGGCTATTTCTTTAAAAGTG
>JABWBV010000207.1 GCA_013359445.1 Anaerolineales bacterium
GAGCTGGTGCGCCTTCCGCCTGCCGAGACCCCGCGCGGGGGCCGTTCCTGGCGGGGGAAACTTGGGTGGGGAGTGGTTTTCCTCCTGCTGTTGATGTTGGTGCGCTGGATGTTTGGGCAAACGGTGGCCGTCGCCAGCCCTGCCCTGAGCCAGCCCCCGCGCGTGTTTGCCGTTCCCGAAGTGCCCCTGGCGCAAACCACCCGCGTGTCTGTGGCGGCAGATGGCACGGAGGGAAATGGGTATTCCTTTACGCCTGCGGTGAGCGGGGATGGGAACTGGGTGGCGTTTGTGTCTGGGGCCACCAACCTGACGGGGACGCCGACGGATGGCACCTGGCAGGTGCATCTCAAAGACCTGGCCTCTGGCGCGGTGACGTTGGCCTCGGTGTCCACCGCCGGGGTGCCGGGGGATGATAACGCCGGCGCCCCGGCCCTTTCTTCGGACGGGCGGCATGTGGTTTTTGAATCCTACGCGACCAATTTGATCTCTGGAACGGTCAACAGTTGGCTGAATGTCTTTGTGCATGATACCGCCACGCTGACCACCGCCCAGGTTTCGGTGGCCTCCGATGGCACACCGGGAAATTGGAATTCGGAGAATCCGGCGCTTTCGGCAGATGGGCGGTATATCGTTTTTCAGTCCAACGCCTCCAACCTCGTGCCGGATGATAACTACCCCTACGTGGAAATTTTCCTGCATGATCGGGATGCGGACGCGGATGGGGTGTTCGACGAACCGGGCGCAATACTCACCCGGCGCGTGTCGCAAGCCGCCAATGGCACACCTGCAAACGCGGTTTCTACCGACCCTGACATTTCGGCCAGCGGGCGGTGGATCGTGTTCACCTCTGCAGCGGATAATCTGGTGGCAGATGATACGAACGCGGCCGATGACGTTTTCCTGTATGATCGGGATGCCGATGAAGATAACGTGTTTGACGAACCCGGCGGGGTGAGCGTGACCCTGCTTTCCGTGGGCGTGGGCGGGGCACTGGCCGACGATTTTTCCTCGCACCCGGTCATTTCCGCCGATGGCAGGCAGGTCGCGTTTGAGTCACTGGCGACCAATCTGATCCCCGCCGGAACGGAGCCTTTTTCCCACCATGTGTTTGTGCGCGATTGGGCGGCGGGGACGACCGCGTTGGTCAGCCAATCCACGACGGGGGCGGAGGCCAATGCCTGGTCGCAAGGGGCGGGGCTTTCTGCCGACGGGCGGTGGATTATGTTTTCGTCGTCAGCGGATGTGCTTGTGCCGGGGGATACCAATTTTAGCCAGGACCTCTTTGTGCGGGATCGGGATGTGGATGAAGATGGGGTGTTGGACGAGGCCGGGCAAGTGGCGACCGCGCGGGTCAGTGTGAATTCTAACGGGGGACAGATGGCGACCGGGCAGGCATATGGGGGGGCGATTTCCGGGGACGGGAGGCGGATCGTGTTCGATGCCGATGCCTATGATCTGGTGAGCGGGGATAACAACTTCCTTTTGGATGTGTTTCTCTATGATGAGGTGGGGGGGGCGACCAGTTCAGCCGATGTGGCGCTGGATGACATTCCCAATGTGTGGGTCGAGGGTCTTTCGTATACATGGGATTTCAGCTTGCAAAATTTGGGGCCGGGCCTGGCTTCAAATGTGGTGCTAGATTATGTGATCATGGGGGCCAATTTGGTGACTCACGATTTGGGCTCTCCTTCGCAAGGGACGTGTAGTAACACGGAGGCGACATGTACCCTTGGGGATGTTCCAAATGGGAATGAGGTGGATTTATCGTTCTATGCCTCTGTCAGTCCAGATGATCAGCTTGACGATGTATATCAGGGGAGTGTTGCGGTGGTGTTGGAGGCTACCTCGTCTACCTTTGATCCGAATCCATCCAATAATGTGCGCACCTTTGTGGGCAATTTTTATGCGTGTTCGGACAGAGAAAATGGATGCCCGTTGGATGAAATATTTTGTTCATTGTTTGTTGGTATCATACCGTTAGAAAATGCTGGTGGGTTTATTCCCGATCTAGCGCTTTACTACCACGTCCGAGATGGGATTATGACCTCCCCCACGGGGCAACGATACACCGATCTGTATTACACCCACAGTTCGGAAGTGACCGATCTGCTCTTTGCCGAGGATGCGCTTTGGGACCTGGCACTGGATGGCCTCGCCCAATGGGAACCCCACCTCGCCGCCCTCGTCGCGGGGGACGGGGACACGGCCGTAATTACCCCCTCGCAAATTCAAGTATTAGACGACTTTCTCAATGCCCTCTCCGCCGCGGGAAGTCCGGCCCTTCAGCAAGCCATTGCCGATGAACGGGCGAACCTGCCGCCGTTGGAGACGTTTGTAGGGATGACGATGGACGAGGCGCGCGGGGCTGTGGTGGGGTATGGCGTGTATTTGCCGATGGTGGGGCGGTGAAGAGAAAATCTGGGTGGATACAGGCCCGGAAAACGCCTCATACATTCCCAGCCTGATCCTAAAAACGGGACGGATGGGGGAAATGCAAAGGGGTAAAATTCGCTTTTAATACTGTCCGTTCAAAATTTTTTTTACCACAAAGGACCACGAAGTTTTTTCGGTTCTACTCGGACTACTGTGAAAGAAACCGAAATTTTGAAGGTAGTGGGGGATGACCATCCCCCACTACCTTCAAAATTTCGAACACTTCACCCCAAAAACGGTACAGCCTTTTTTCTTTGTGTTCCTTCGTGGTGAAACCAATCTCTCAACCAAAGGTGAAACCATGAAAGTATTTGTTACAGGCGGGGCCGGATATATCGGCAGTACCGTCGTTTCCGAACTGATCCGCGCGGGTGACTCCGTCGTCGTCTTCGACAACCTCCAACAGGGGCACCGCGCCGCCGTCCATCCCAAAGCGGAATTCATCCTCGGCGACCTCAAAGACCGCGCCGTCATTGACGCCGCCCTCGCCGCCCACCAACCCGATGGCATCATGCACTTCGCCTCGAACACCCTCGTCGGCGAATCGATGGACAAACCCTTCCTTTACCTGTCCGACAACGTCCGCAACGCCCTCAACCTGATCGAGAGCGCAGTCGAACACGGGGTACGGCGCTTCATCCTCTCCTCCACCGCCAACCTGTTCGACGACCCCGCAGAAATGCCCATCAAGGCCAGCGAACGGATCGTGCCCGGCAGTCCGTATGGGGAATCGAAATTCATCATCGAACGCTTTTTGTACTGGATGGATCGGATTTACGGCTTCCGGTACGCCGCCCTGCGCTACTTCAACGCGTGCGGCGCGGCCCACGAAGACCTCGGCGAAATGCACGACCCCGAAACCCACCTGATCCCGCTCGTTCTCCAGGTCGCCCTCGGCCAACGGGAAAAAATCACCATGTTTGGGGACGATTACCCCACCCCGGACGGGACGTGTGTCCGCGATTACATCCACGTCCTGGACCTCGCGAGCGCCCACATCCTCGCGTTGCGCGCCCTCGATCAGGGAAGCCGCACCTACAACCTCGGCAACGGGCAGGGCTTCAGCGTGCAGGAAGTGATCGAAACCGCCCGCAAAGTGACCGGCCACCCGATCCCCGCCGTCGTCGGCCCCCGCCGTCCCGGCGACCCCGCCACCCTGATCGCCAGCAGTGAAAAGATCATGGAAGAACTCGGCTGGGAACCCCGCTACCCCGACCTGCGCCAGATCATCGAAATGGCGTGGGCGTGGCATGTCAAACATCCGAATGGGTATGAGGAATGAGGCGTGACGCGTGAAACGTGAAAATAAAAAGAGAGACGGTTTTGTGGCCGTCTCTCTTTTTATTTATTTTTGTGATGTGCGTGCGGCTGTACCATCAAAAAAGCACCAAAGAATCCCGGAATGCGTTCTCGACCAGGGTACGATTTCCTGAGATGTTGGCGCGCGTCATGCCTTCTTCAAAGGAGAAACGCCCCGAAACGAAGATGTTGAAATCCAGTGCGTCCATGTCCATTTCGGCTACAGGATTGCCAAGACCGATTGACCATCTGCCGCCTGTAATGCCCCTCAAGTTGAGGATAAATCCTTGCCCGTTCAATTTCCTGTTCAGCTTTTTGGCCGTGTCATGGACGACAAGTTCGACAATGCGCCCATCGTGTGCGGGTGTCTGTTCGAAGGGGCGGCCTGTGGCACGGCAGATGTCTAAGCGGTGCATCCAGGTGTCGCGGCTGTGGATGACCCACATGAGATGGCGTATCGAAAGGAAACCCGCCACAGGATGGGGGATGCCTACCCACTTGATGGCACGGAAGCCGTACGCCCAGTTCTGAATGGCTGGAGGGCCTACACGTTTCAATTCGGCAATAAGTTCGGCATGGGATTTCCCTTTGCGTTCGCCTACTTGTAACTCATTGACAACATCTTCGGGAAGTTGTCCTTTTTTGGGTTTCTGACTGTACTGACGGAACATTTCGCGGTAACTGGTCCCACTGGCGTATCCACCCGCCTGATGCGCCACCATGTCATGCACATCCCACGCGGTACAGGCGGTAGGTCTGGACCAATCTTCGGGGGGGAGGGATTCGATCAGGGTGATGAAGCGGTTGAAGGCTTCGGTCAGGAGGTGATGGGCCTCCTCTGCATGGGTGTGGGGAATGGCATTGGCATGGGCATTGGTTGAGGGGGAAAGGGCGGTGGTCATTTGGTTTCTCCTTTGATGGGCATGGATTTTTCAAATACAGCGACAAGGGTAGGGATCAGAGCACCGAAACGCCCCTGCCCCATAGGGAGGTGCGGCTCGTTGGCGAGATGCAGAGCGGTCAGGCCGTGGGCGACGGCAATGACCATGTCTGTAAGTTGTTCGGCGGTGAGGGAAGTGTCCAATTGTTGTTTGAATTGGGCCACGCGGGCGTAGGATTTGTGGAGAATGCCAAAACTCAGGTCGAGGCTTTCCTGCGAAGGAATAAAACCAGGGACAGGGCGCTCGAAACATAATTGGTAGAGTTCGGGGTTGGCAAGCGCAAAAGACATGTAGCTTTCAAGCGCGATACGAAGTTCATCCTGAACGCCAGTGGAGGCTTGCAGGCGCTCTTGAAAGTGAGCATCGTACATGGTGAAGCCGAGACGGAAGAGCGCATCGTAGAGGTCTCGTTTGCTGGAGAAGTAGTTGTAGAGCGACGGGGCGCGCATGTCCATGCGGCGGGCGAGTTCGTGCAGGGAGAGGGCGGCGACCCCCTCTTCGCGCATGATGGCGCGAGCGGTATCCAGAATGGATTGGATGGTGGCTTCGCGGTGGCGTTGTTTGCGTGGGGCGATCAAGGACTTTTTCATTTTTGCTAACACTATTAGTTTTAACTAATTATATTAGCAAAAGAGAATTTGTCAAGACGGAATCAAATCTGATGTTACGCTAGGTGCGACGCACTTCCGAGTAATTTTTATCCCGGCTTCGAAGCCTTAATCCTGGCTTTTCTCTAGGGTCAAGTGCGTGTCGCACCTGCGTCGCACCGATTCCGTGCGTAACATCAGATGAGTAAAGCATTTGGATTTGACTTTAAGCCAAGGGCTGGTCAATGATGGGATTGATTCAGGACATGGGCTATGTTCCCAATAAAATGGTGCAGGGGTTGAAAAATCGCCAGAGCTTGATCGGGCACCTGATGGTTTTTAATCCGAATAAGTTGTTCGCCAAAATCAGCCTGGCCGTCAATCAGGCGGCTTTGGGGTTTTTATGCCTTGGGCATGACCAGCCATCGAGACCTGTATAAAGCGTGAGACGTGATGCGTGACGCGGAAACGTTTAAACAAAAAAGCGGGCGCTAATTTTGCGCCTGCTTTTTTGTTTAAACGACTTGTATAATAGGGCTATGACAAACACAGACCTTGCCCACACGTTCGACCTAATCGCCAACCTCCTCGAAATCAAAGGGGAGGTGATTTACAAAATCCTTGCCTACCGCAAAGGCTCCGAAAGCCTCACCAACCTCGGGCGGGATGTGAACGCCATTTACCAGGAAGGCGGCGTCAAAGCGCTGGAGGGTGCGCGTAATTTCGTAGTTATTGACGACATGAGCTAAATTGGGTATTTCCTCCCACAGGTAAGTGTAACCCAGGGTAGAAAGCTTATCTCTCATTGTGCGGCTTTGCTGGTAATGAACATAAGTATCTTCAGCGCCATGCAGCAGCGTAATAGACAAGCCTTTGAGATTAGCCGCCAGTTCGATGGGGCTATCAGCGGCATAACTTAACGTTTGGCTGGCTATAGGACCGTAAACATATTGAATATCAAAGTTCGTAGAGTAATCCCGTAAATCCATCACACCGCCCCATTCGGCGGCGGCAACAAACAGGTCGGGCCGGTGCCCGGCCAGCGACATGGCCCCTTTGCCGCCCATCGAAAAGCCAGCAATGGCCCGCCCACCGGGATCGGTACGGATGGCGTAATTGGCCGCTACCCAGGGCAGCACCCCCCGAAAAAACCAATCATAAAATGAAATCCGCCAAAATTCGCCATCGGGCCAGGGGATTTGGGCGCGAGGCGAGTACCACGAAGGAGGGATGTTGCTGTTATCGCCTTCAACGGCAACGATGAGCACCCCGTAGGTATCAGCCTGCTCGGCCAGAATAGGGTATTCATTAGGCCAGACGGTGGGCGTGCCGCCCCAGCCATGTAGCAGGTAAACCACCGGGTAGGGAGCATCGTTGGGGTAGCCGCTGGGCCGATAAACATTAACAGCGTGCGTTTCGCCCTGATAAGTAACACTGGTGTAAACCCAACTGCCCGCCTGAGCATAAGGTTGGGTGGGGGGCGCAGCCTGGACAATAGTGAGAAAGACTATCCCGCCTATCCACCCACCCAACCCCATAAGAAAAAGTTTACAGGTCAGCCTCCACCTCAGCCGGAGTTTTGAAGCGATCCTTACCTGACAATCATTAATCCAAAGCCTAAACAACACGCCGCCCTAATAACGGCCCCAGGCCGGCCAGGGTTTGGGTCAACTTGTCGCTCAGACGGTCAACTATGGTGCTGAAAACAGCCGCTCCCAGGATGGTCAAAATCAGGAAAGAAATCAACAAGCCCAAAAAGAGGATATAAGGCTGCACACGGGGCAATCCCCAGGCGATAAACCACCACAACAAGGGTTGGTGTAAAATCATTAACCCGTAAGATTGGCGGCCCAACCAGGTAAGGGTGTGGTTTAGCGGCTTGAACAGCAGCAGACCTGACTGCATCAGATTGTAGCTGATCCAAAATAGACTCACTGCCAGCAGGCTGTGGGCTACAAGTGAGCCAGCCAGGGTAAATGAGAGACTCAGCGCCAGCAGATAAAGCAAAACCGCCCCGGCCAACAGCCAGCGATTTTGGCGCAGATCTTCAAAACCCTGGGGCCGCCGAGCTAACCAATAAGCCAACCCCATACCAAAAGTGAATTCAAAAAGACGGGTAACAAACAAGACACCCATGGACCACATTTCGTGATTGCTGCTCACCACCATCAAGAGCGCATACCGGCTGAACAAGGTAATAGCCGCCGTCCCGATCCCGAAAGGCCACAATCCCTGACGATGCAGCCAGGCCCACAAAAGGGGAAAGACCAGATAAAGCTGCAAAATGAGGCCAACGTACCACCAGGCTGAGGCTACGTAATAGAAGGTTTCAGGAAAAAAACGAAAGCCGATCAGGCTCAGATAAAAGCGCGGGTCATCAATGGAAATATCTGGCTGGCCGGTAAGAGCATGAAAAAAAAGAAAAAAGATATGCCCCATCCAAAAGAGAGGAAAAATTCGCCACAAACGGCGTTGAAAGAACTGCTTGATATTGACATCGCTGGTGGGCGACTGTCTGGCTATTGACCAGGTTAAACCAAAGCCACTCAACACCAGGAACAAATGCACCCCCTGGTAGCCAAGCCAACCGATATCCCGAAAAAGATTTAGGATCAGGAAAGGAATAATTCTGTCGTTGGGCCAGGGTTGGAGTTGAGCTAAACGATCCAGCAAAGGCAGCCAATCATCTTTGGGATGATCGAAGGGCGGGATACCAAACAGGGCGATGGCGGTATGATAGAGCACGATGCCCAAAATAGCGATCCCTTTGATCGGGTCAAGCCAGGTGAGCCTGGCCTGATCCATAACAGCAGAACTTGACTGCATCTCTTTTTTATTCATTTCGTCAGACCCTCCCAAGCCGACGGGTAAGTTTGCCTCCACCCCAAAAATCTGGGCAGGATTTAAGGGGATGAATAATCAATAGCCACCGCCTGTATCTCCGGCGACTCCACCACGTCGGTTGTAGACAATTCGGCCATGTATTGCAGATAACGCCCAGCGGGACTAGTGATGGCGCTGCCGCTGTTGGTCAAAGGCTCCGACCAATCGGACCAGGTGGCCCCATCGGTAGAAGTGCGGGTACTAAAGGAAACGGAGGTAGTCTCCGTCACCATGGCCTCCCAAGAGAACGTTTCCCAGGGGACAACCTGACCCGCGTCCTGGATGCAGGATAAATATTTGCCATTTGGCTTCTCATAATAGGCTACCCGCAGCCAATCGGCGTAAATTTCCCGGCGTTCAAAGAAATCGGTATAAAGCCAGACATAAGCTGGCTGGGTAAAAACCGGGGTAGTATATATTTTGGTATCCCGCAGTGTTCCATCCACGTAATAATCGGCCTTGGTCCAATCTTCAACCACGATTCGATAATCATGAAAATCGGCTACGGGCACATCATTAATCACCTGCCGCTGCGGACCATTGGGAAAATTGGCGGGATGGTAGGCATTGGCTATAGGAAAGGGGCTTTCATTGGTGGTAATAAAAAGCCAGTTGGGTGGACCAGCTACTTTATCTGCTTTGCCAAAGCCCAGGTCGGCAAAGCCGGTTTTGGGGTCGCCAAATCGAGCGCGGGCTTCTATCGCAATACGCGGCTGGTCAAAGGTCATTTGCGAGCGGATGCCGCTGTTCAGATGGGTGATAACCCCGCTGCCCACCAGCGGATAATTGCCATAACCGGGATTGTTGGTAACAAACCACAAGGCTGGGTCTACTTGATTCGTCTCAAAATAATCTTCCAAAATCGCCTTCAAACGGATTTCACCGTCAGCGCCAGGGGTAATGGTCACATCGGTCAGTACACCGCCGGGGATGGCCACATCGTTAATCGGTGGGCAGTCTTGAAAATCGGCGACCGTAGTTTGAACAATGGCCCCTTCCAGATTGGATACCACCGCCGCTGGTTGAGAGAGCTGTGCGCCCAACGGCGCGTCGGAAATTACCCACTGCGGCCCATTCTTTGGCCCACCGACCATAAGGGTCCCGACGCTCAAACCCCCGGGCGCAGCATCACCGACGACGGTTCCACTGCCCTCGTCAAAGTGCCACAAGGCTACGGTGTTGGCATCCGGTTCAAAGGGCGCATCGGGCGGCGTAAAGGTGTCGCTGTAGCGCAGATTGTTGGATAAACGGACCTCGTCAATAAAACCGCTAAACGAAGGATAGGCCGCACCCGCATCATGCTTTTCCGCCCCAATGACCAGGAAGGGATCGCTATTGGTACAAGGTCCATCGCAAAAATCGCCGGGTTGACCGTCGTCGGGGTAGCTAATATCACCCGCCGGGCCGGTTCCCTCTGCCTCAAGCTGACCGTCCACAAATAGCCAGAGCGCGCCATCGGTGCGGCGGCGCTGCACGGCAAGGTGATGCCACTGCCCGTCAGCAACATTACTGGTCCCACACAGGGTATAGTCCCCCGTGCCTTCCTCACCACTGACCCCAAAAACAAGCTTACTCTCGGCCAACGAAACGCCATACTTGCGGCCTTGGCTGTGGCGATCCCGATCAAAAATAATATTGCCGTTGATCCAATTGACGTTATCACCACATTCGACGGCCGGAGCCGGATTTTCGGCCGGCTCCGCTCGCAGCCACCACTCCAGGGTAAAATCGGTAAAGCCAACATCGGCGGGTGGGCCGGCTTCGGCGGTGGCCGGGTCATCAACCGAGATTTTAACCCGGTCAATATCATCGCTGCCGGTGCCAAAAAAACGGAGCGCATAACCGGCGGTAGCAGAGGTTGACTCGGCTCCGCTCACAGCCGCGGCTGCCTCAACTGGCGGGGGTATAGCAGCGCCTGAATCTGCTACCGGGGCCGATATGGCCGCTTGCCCCCCCTGGCTCAAGGGAGCATCGGAGGCCGTCCACTGCGGTCCATTATTTGGCCCGCCTACATTCAATGTGCCCACACTCAACCCTTCGGGTGAAGCATCACTTAAACTGACGCCTGCCCCCTCGTCAAAATGCCACAGCGCCTTGGTATTGGCATCAGGTTGGAAAGGGGTTGAAGGAGGAATAAAGTTTTCGGTATAGCGGAGCATGTTGGATATACGAATTTCGTCGAGCCAACCATTGAAGGAAGGGTACTCGGCCCCGGCATCGTGCTTTTCCGCGCCGATGACCAGAAAAGGATCATCCTCATAATCGCTGGTGCGCTCTAGGCGGTAGCTGATATTTCCATCCGGGCCATCCAGTTGCGCTTCCAGTTGCCCGTCCACAAAAATGCCCATCCAGCCATCGGCCAGGCGGCGCGTGACCGCCAGGTGATGCCAGCGACCATCGGCAATATCGGTGGTGCTGCAAATACCATCACCGAATGTACCGTTGTTAACCCCAAAAGCAATCCGTCCCCCGGCCAGAGCCACGCCAAAATCGCCATAATCGCCATTACCCCAGACATCACGATCAAAAATGATATTGCCGGTAATCCAGTTATCGTTACCCAGGCCGCAAGCGCCGCTTTGATTGTCACCAGGGTTAGCTTTGAGCCACCATTCAAGAGTGAAATCCTCTACGCCGATATTTACCGGACTG
>JABWBV010000208.1 GCA_013359445.1 Anaerolineales bacterium
ACCCGCGCCCGCACCATTCCCGGCTCACGGGCAATATCAAACCCCAACACACTCGCCCGCCCCGCCGTCGGCGTCAACAACCCCAACAACATCCGAATCGTCGTCGTCTTCCCCGAACCATTCGGACCAAGATACCCCACCACCTCCCCTTTTTGCACATCAAACGTCACCGCATCCACCGCGGTAAAATCGCCAAATTTTTTCGTCAGGGCATGAGTTTCAATAACGGTAGGCATTCCTTTCTCCAAAAACGTCATAATGCGTAACAAGAACTGATTACTCGTTACCGGACTCCAACAAAGCAATAAACACATCTTCCAATTGCGACGCGATGGGCCGCGCCGCCAGCAATTCCCCGCCCCCCGCCGGAATACTGCTTGCCAAACGCGCCATCACCTGCCCCGCGCGATCCGCCTTCACCCGCAAATGAAGCCGATCCCCAAACATCTGCGCGTTCTCTACATCCGGGTCCACCTGGCAAATTTTACGCAAAACCGGCAGTGGCCCCCCCACCACCTCCACAATCCGCCCATTCAACCGGGCACGTACCTCAGACGGCGTCCCTTCGAGCAACAGTTTTCCACCTCGCATAAACCCCAAACGATGGCACCGGGCCGCCTCATCCATATACGGCGTACTTACCAAGACCCCAATCCCCTCCTCCCCAGAAAGCCGAATGATCAACTGCCAAAAATCCTGCCGCGTCACCGGATCAACCCCCGTCGTCGGCTCGTCCAACAACAACACACGCGGGCGATGTACCAATGCGACCGCCAACCCCAACTTTTGTTTCATCCCCCCCGAAAGCTGGCCCGCGCGCCGTTCCGTAAACGTCCCCAGCCCCACAAAATCCAAAATCTCCTGACTCCGGGGCCGCCAATCTTTGTTTGAAAGCCCGCGCGTCTCCGCAAAAAAGCGGATATTCTCCATCACCGTCAGGTCTTCGTACAGCGAAAAACGTTGGGGCAAGTACCCGATCTCGGCACGCGCTCGTTCGGGTTGGCGCTTGACATCCACCCCCCCGATGGTGGCCTGTCCCCCGCCCAGGGTCAGCGCCCCGCACAACAGGCGCATCGTGGTCGTTTTCCCCGCCCCGTCCGGGCCAACCAACCCATACATCTCCCCCGCCCGCACGGAAAAACTGACCCCATTCACCGCGTGGTTTTGCCCAAAAGCCTTGTGTAAGTCGTGCGCGTTAATTAATTCTTGAGAACTCATAAAACCTCAATGGCATGGGTGCGAACAAATGAATGGAAGGGGTAGGAATGCCTCGAAAATGCACAGTCACGCATGACGTATCATGCCTCACCGATCACTCCTCTCCAAAAACGACATCCGCGGGCATCCCCGGTTTTAGTTTGCCCGAAGCGTCATCCACTGTCAGCTTGACGGCGAACACGGTCGTTTTGCGGCCCTCAGCCGTTTGCACGTTCCGGGGAGTGAACTCAGCTTCGTCGGCGATGTGCGTCACGGTCGCGGTGAAGGTTTCGCCGGGGAAGGAGTCCACCGTCACGGACACCGCTTGGCCGAGGGTGACTTCGCCGTAGCGGTCTTCGGGGGCGTACACGGTCAGGGTAAGGTGCTCCAGATCGGCGAGGACGAGCAGGGTAGCGTTGGGGAGCGCGAGTTCGCCTGGTTCGGCAAGGCGTTCGATGACGATGCCATCCGAGGGGGCAGTGATGATGGTTTTGGCGATTTGCGTTTCGAGGGTGGTGATCGCGGCCTGCGCCGAGGCGATTTGCGCCTGGGCCACGGCGAGTTGTTCGGGCGTGGGCGTCTCGATCTGGGCGGCGGCGAGCCGGGCTTCGGCGGCGGCAATCCGCGCTTCCGCCATGGCGAGGTCATCCGGGTCGGGGCCGAGGATCAGTTGATCGTAATCTTCTTGGGCGTTTTCAAGTTGGGCGTTGGCAATTGCCAGTTCAGCCTGGCTTTGAGAAACGTCAAACTCGTTGGCGGTCCCGGTGAGGTTGTTGTAGTGGGTGACGGCTTGATCGTAGGCTTTTTGGGCCGCCGCGACTTTGGCCTGTAACTGCGCGCGAACCAGGTTGTCGGCAGGTTTGTCTTCGTAAGGTTCAAAGGCCTCTTCGGCTTTTTCCAGCGCATCTTGGGCCAGCACCAGTTGGGTGTAAGCCAGATCAATGTCGGTTTGGTCGGCGGAGGTGGTCAGGTAGCCAAGATTGCGCTCGGCGTTGTATTGCCGTTGACGGGCGTCTTTGAGGGCTTGTTGAGCGCGGGTGGCCTGATCGGGCCAGTTGTCGTGGATCGCTTCCAGGGCTTGTTCGGCGGCGATCAATTCAGCCTCGGCGACGGAGATGGCGGCGTCCCGCTGTTCGGCAGGTTGCCCGGCGGCGACCAGATCATAGTTCGCCTCGGCAATGGACAGGGCGGCGCGGGCCTGTTCGAGTTGGGCTTGCAGGAGGCTGTCATCCAGCCGGACCAGGGTATCCCCGGCGGAGACCGCTTCGCCTTCGCTCACCAGCACTTCGAGCACACGCCCGTTAATCTCCGGGGCAAGGCTGATTTCGACAGATTCCACAGTGCCAGAGGCCGCAAGCGGGCCAATCGCCTGGGTGGTTGAGACGGTGGTCAGGTAGTAAATGGCCGCCGCAGTGAGGAGCAGAAAAACGACAACAGGGGCAATTTTGCGAGGATCGGGGTGCATGGGGGGACCTCCAGGGGGGGGGATTTTTGAACGTAGCACGTAAAGCGTAAAACAGGAAATCAGTCTAACCGTTTGCGAAAACGGAGGGCGGCAAGGGTCATAATGACCACGCCAAAGATGACAAGGGCGATGACGTCTGAGCGGATCGCTTCAAACCCAACCCCTTTGATGAGTAAGGAACGGATTACGACGAGGTAATAGCGTAACGGAATGCCAAGCGAAACCCATTGCAAGACCTGGGGCATGGCTTGCAGGGGGAAGAAAAAGCCCGAAAGGAAAATACTCGGAAGCAGGGTCATAAACACCGTTAGCATGGCTTCTTGCTGGGTGTTGGCGATGGCAGAGACAAACAGGCCGATGCCCAACCCGCTGATGACAAACAACCCGGAAATCAAAATAATCATCAGCAAACTGCCCCGAATGGGCACCCCAAACAAAAGCGAACCAAGCGCCAGCACTTCCAACGTGTTGAACAGGGCGAGCAGGGTGTACGGCGTCAGCTTCCCGACGACCAACTCCCACGAGCGGATGGGGGTCACGATCAACTGCTCAATCGTGCCACGTTCCCGCTCCCGGACGATGGAATTGGCAGTCAGGATTGCGGTAATCGAAAACAGGATCATGCCAATGACCCCCGGAACCATAAAGTATGCGCTGACCAGATCGGGGTTGTACCAAACCTGGGTGCGGACCTCGATGGGAAGTGCGATTGCCCCGCCCCCCCCGGCCTGCGCGAGCCGCACGAGTTGTACCTCGGTCGCTTGCTGTTGCCCGATCAAACTGGCCGCGGAGAGGGCAGTGGCCCCGACCGTTGGGTCACTACCATCGAGGACAAAAGCCACCTGCGCGCTTCCGTTGCCCGCGAGTTGTTCGCTGTAATCAGGCGGGATGATCATGCCCACGCGGGCCGTCCCGTTGTCGATCAGGGTGCGGAGTTCATCTTCGGAATTGACATCGAACGCAATGGCGAAATAATCGGCGGCGCGGTAGGCATCGAGCAAACGGCGGGACGCGGAACTGCGATCCTGATCGAACACGGCGAGCGGTACGTTTCGGACATCGTTCGTGGCCGCGTACCCCAGCAGGAGTAGTTGCATCACCGGCATGATGATGACCAATGCCAGCGTGCGCGGGTCGCGGAGAATTTGAATAAATTCTTTTCGGATAAGAGAAAACAAGCGAGAGGTCATGTGGGGGTCTCCGTTTTCAAGATGCCATGAAGATAAATATCGATAAAGTGGTGGAGGGCATTTTCGCGAAATTCGGGGGACACGTTTTCGCCCAGCACAGTTTTGGTGACAAAGTAGCCTAAAATCGTGCCAAAAAATGACCGCATGAGGATGGGGATGGGAATCGCGCGCGTCACGTCGCCAGCCTCCATAAAACGGAAAAGAATTTTTTGTACGGTGGGCAATATCTGTTCAAAAAGCTCCGGCAGGTGTTGGCTTTTGAATTCCACCATTTCGATAAACATCAGATTGAAAATGTCCGGGCGGGTGGTTAAGGTGGCGTCAATAAGGGTGGCGGCATTGTGCAAAAGGTCCGCGATAGTTTCGTATTCCATATTGGCGATGATGGGAAGAATTTCGTGATAGGGGTGATAAGCCAGGACTACTTCGCGGAAGATGTCTTCTTTGCTGGCAAAGTGGTTGTAAATCCCGCCGAGGGCGAGGTTGGCTTGCGTGGCGATCTGCCGCATGGAGGTGCCATGAAAGCCGTGCTGGATGAAGAGGTCATGGGCGGCCTCAATGATGTCGCCGCGGGTGCGTTCACTTTTGGAGAGAGGAATTTCGTCGGTCATAAGGCGATCCAGATAAAAACGAACGTTCGTTCATTTGTGTTTATTTTATTTCGTTTTCAGTAGTTGTCAAGGGCTGTTTTCTGCTTGGGGGTGAAAAGAGACCGGGTTAAACAAAAAGCGGATGGGGAGGTTGTACAGGGTACAGCCTCCCCATCCGCTTTTGGAAACGCCTCCTTGGGGTGGGGCGTTCACAATATTTTATACAAAAACTCAGGCAGGGATTTCAATCCGGTCCAGGGCGGCCACTAAAGCCTTTGTAACTTCCTCAATCGATCCTTCGCCGGGCAGGTTCACCAGCAAGCCCTTTTGCGCATAATATTGGAGCAGAGGTTTGGTCAAACGGTTGTAAACTTCCAGGCGGGAAAGGATGATTTCGGGTTTGTCATCATCGCGTTGGTACAGGTATTCTCCCTCACAAATGTTTTCAGGACAGGCGAGATAGGGGTTGGAGTCTTTGTGGAAGACATGGGCACACTTTCGACACATCAACCGCCCGGAAAGACGCCGCACGATCTCCGCATCCGTCACATTGAAGTTGAACGCCATGTCAATTTTATGGCCTCGTTCGGCCAGCAATGCAATCAGGGCATCTGCCTGCCCTATCGTCCGAGGAAATCCATCAAAAATCACGCCCGAGCCGACATCTCCTCGATCAAGCCGATCACGCACCATATTGATGGTCAATTCATCCGGGACCAATTCCCCGCGATCCATAAACCCACGTGCCTGCTGTCCAAGAGGCGTATTTTTGCTTAAATGTTCGCGAAACAAGTCACCGGTTGCAATATGGGTCAACCCCATTTTTTCCTTTAACTGTTCAGATTGCGTACCTTTTCCAGAACCGGGTTGACCAACAAAAATAATATACATACCACGTCCTCCTGAAGACGGTATTTGTGATGGATTGAACAAAGAGGGGTATAGTGTATCTTCACTTGCAGAATCTCGCAAGCCTGACATCTCGCATTATCACAATGTTAATTGATTATAATTCATCTTAAGTTCTACCCAAAAAACCGCTTTTTTTCGGCTAAAAATAGTTCCAAACCCGAGGCTATTGGGTCCAAAAGCCCGGTCCCCAAGCGGTGTCAACCCCGTTCAGACCCAAAAACCTCCCTCTGTTAAGTTTCACAGGATGCCCACCATGCTCGAACACATTGACCTCACACGTACCATCTCCCCCACTGTTTTTAAGGAACTCCGCAAAGTTCAACGCGACCGTCTAGCCGAACTGGAAGAACACATCTTTGAAAACAAATTGCCCGTCATTGTCGTTTTTGAGGGCTGGGATGCCTCCGGCAAAGGCAAAGCAATCCGCGAACTGACCCGGAATCTTGACCCCCGCGGGTTCAAGGTTTACCAAACGCAAGCCGCCCGCACGCTAGAGAAAAAAATGCCCTGGTTGTGGCGCTTTTGGATGCAGATTCCGCGCACCGGGCAAATCGCCATCTTCGACCGGTGTTGGTACGGACGCGTCCTCGTCGAGCGTGTGGAAGGGCTTATCCCCATCCCCGATTGGATTCGGGCTTATGAAGAGATCAACAACTTTGAACGCACCCTTGCCGCCGACCGCACGGTCTTCATCAAATTTTGGCTCCACATCTCCGAAGCCGAACAACTCGCCCGATTCATCCGCCTGAGCAACGATCCCATGACCGCCTGGGAAGTGACTGCCGAAGACTGGGAACATCACCACAAATACCGCGAATACGAAGTCGCCGTCAAAGACATGGTCGAAAACACCCATCCCCCCCACGCCCCCTGGACCGTCATTGCCGCTACCGACTTAAATTCCGCCATCATCCAAATTTACTGCACCCTGATCAACACCTTGGAACAACACCTGAAACTCCCCCTCACCGCATGGGAGGACATAAAATTCGAATCAGACCTCAAACCGCCCAAAAAAGCCAAAATCAAAGCGGAGAAAAAGAAACCGGACAAACCCAAAGCGGAGAAAAAATCCAAGAAAAAAGCAGTTGCCCCACCCCACGACGAGAAAAAAGCCAAAAACAAACGGGAGAAAACCCATGCTTGAAATCATTGACCTGACCCAAACGTTGAGCAAAAAAGACTACGAGCGGGAATTGAGCCTCTACCAAACCCAACTGCGTGCCCTCGGCTACCAGGTGTACCAGCAACAACGCCCGGTCGTGATCGTGTTTGAAGGATGGGACGCCGCGGGGAAAGGCGGAGCGATCCAACGTCTGACCGAGCGGCTGGACCCGCGCGGGTACCGTGTCCACCCCATCGCCGCCCCCGCGGGGGATGACGCGGTCAAACATTATCTCTTCCGGTTCTGGCGCCGCCTCCCCGTTCAAGGCGAAATCGCCATCTTTGACCGAAGCTGGTATGGCCGCGTCATGGTCGAACGCATCGAAGGGTTTTGCACCCCCGCCGAGTGGCAACGCGCCTACCAGGAGATCAACGATTTTGAACGCCAGTTGACCGACTTTGGCACGATTCTGTTCAAATTTTGGATGCACATCAGCAAAGACGAGCAATTGCGCCGGTTTGAGGCGCGCAAAGAAGAGACCCGCAAACAGTGGAAACTGACCGAGGAAGACTGGCGCAATCGAGATAAATGGGACGTTTACGAAGCCGCCGTCGAAGACATGCTGATCAAAACCACTACTGCCGCCGCCCCGTGGACGATCATCCCTGCCAACGATAAATACTTTGCCCGCGTGCAAGTCTTAAAAACCGTGGTACAAAAACTGAGCCAGGAATTGCACTTTGACCCCTCGCTCGAAAACCTTGCCGCCCTCCCCCCCGTGGCCGCCCACGTCCCTATCCCCAAATGGGCGCGGGAACGGGCCAAAGCCTTGGGCCTTTCGGATTAAAGGCCCATCAAAATCCGCACATCCACCACAATAAAAATCCCAACCAACGTTGCCATCACGGCACTCATCGTGAGGTACCGCCAACGCCAACTCGTATCCCACAACTGCCAAACATTGTAAGCCATCATCCCCAGCGCCACCCCCTCCAACACCAGGCTAATCACCACGGAAAATGTACCGCCCAGGCCCAAAAAGGGCAAAATAAACGGCAAAACCACATATTGCAACGTACAGCGAATCGCCACAAAAATTAACGACCCGCCCATGATCCGATCCCCACGTTTGAGACGGGTTTCGGGAGAAGTAGAAGAAGTAGACATGCCAGAGAACTCCAGATTAAAAAGTGGTGCAAACAAGACTCATCATGAGAAGGAAGTTTCGAGTTTTACCTCTTCACGCGTGAGGAATTGCCGCAAATATATCACGAACCAGGGCGTCCATTAAGGGAGTTTTCTGCAGATTTAAACAGCTCGCCCGGCGAAAGGCCTCAGTTCATCCCTTTTTCGGGGAGTTTCATCTCTACGCCTGAGCAGTTACCACCTTTCAACAAATCGCGCGATAATATGCCCCATTCCCCCATTCTCTCAACCTACAAGGAGGTGATTGCATGAGCGATCCCAACCAACCCGTCGTCGTGGATGAAGCTTATATTTTGAAAAGGTATCAGAATCAGATTGCCTATTATTGGAGCGTCAGCAAAGTGAACAAACGCGCCTACAAACGCTTTCGATCCTGGACGATCATCCTGGGGGCACTGGTCACCCTGATTTCGTCCATGTCTGCCGCGGAGTTCATCCAGTCGGTGGAATGGTTACGCATTTTGTTTGCCATCGCCACCCCGGTTGTGGCGGCGACCTTAGCCATCATGGGCGGCATGGGACAAAACTTTCATTGGGGAGCAACCTGGCGCGACATGGTGCTCAACGCGTCCCGCCTGGAGAAGGAACGCGACCGCTTTATGGCCACCCCATCCGAAAAACGCGACCTGAAGAAAGAACTCGATTTGCTAAACACGATTGTGATTGAGGAGACGCAGAATTTTTTCCAACGGGTGCTGGAGAGTGAAGTAAAACCCAAGGAAAAAGAAACCTCGTAACGCGCACCTTGTACGGGCCAGAGATCATGATCCCCATTATTCTTCCTCTACAGTAACATAAAAGAAATCTACCGGCGACGCCTTCAAATACCGGTCTACCTGATCGATCATCTCCTCGGGCAACAGTGCCTCCGCGAGCAGTTCCCCCGTTTCGTCAGGGTAAATCGCGGTGAAATGCACCCAAAAATGATTGATGTCCAACAGCATCCCGTTTTCCACCCCTGCCGCCAGCATCGCGTCCGCCAGCGCGGGCATGCTCAGGCTCGGCCCGGCGAAGTAATACAGTGTCCCGTCCATGCTCAGCCCCATCCCCGACCGCCGCGTGACGATCTCATTGCTGATCGTCCCACCCCAGTCATATGTGGACCCGTTGTTTACCTTCGGCCCCACCTGCCCGTTTTGGATAACGAGCGGGCAATTCTGCCGCCACGCGATTAAGTCCGGGGAATCGACGATGTCCGTGCCCCAATTGCCGATCTGAACCGAGCCATCCTGGTAAATCCCCACCGTCGCCAACCCCTCCACCGGGGGAAGCGCGACGACGCCGTTTGCCATCGCCCCGAACAACCCGTTCGCCGTGCGGAACCCCCCGTTAAACGCCGCCAGCAGAGCACCGCGATCCGCATCCGGGATCAGCCCATCGCCCGTTGGCCCGTCCACCAACGCGGGGTCGCTGAACCCCAGCACAAAGTGCAAATCCGCACGGGCGAGGTCCATCGCGACGACTGCGACAATCGTGTACGGGCGCGCCGGGTCGGGCTGGAGAAAAGTCCGGGCGGCGACCATTTGCCCGTTGGCATCGAACAGGTAGGGTTGCCAGATGCCTTCGCCTTCCAGCGTGCCGAAGGGGGTCAGGTTGGTGGGGTGCCAGGGAGTAGGGGAAGGGGTGAATGTGGGCGTGTTCGAGGGAAGAGGAGAGGGGGTGAAAAGGAGAGAAGGAGAAGGGGAAGGGGAGTTCGGTGGTGGAGGAGTAGAGGTGAAAAGGAGAGAAGGGGAGGGTGTGGGGGAAGGGGTGAAGAGGGGAAGAGGAGATGTAGGGGAGGGGGTGGTTTGCCAGGGGGCTTCGGGTTGTTCGAGGCCGGAGGCGTATTGCCATTGTTTGACCGTATCCTGCACCTGAAAGACGACCGTTTCCAGTTGGGCAACGGTGCGCGGCCCAAACCAGTTTCGCAATTGGTTCGCGACCTGCGCGCCGAAAGAGGGATAGATTTCGACGATGGCAATGGTGCCGACACACCCGAAGATGAGCGCGAGGAATATCAACGTCAAAACGCGTTTGAGGGAGAGACGTTTTTTGTTTTTCGGAGAATGATTAGCCATGTTGGCGTTTGTAAAACAGGTGGGTTGCTGATAGAAGTGCTTCGATATCTGGTAACAGCTTTCCTGGCATGGGTTTCATTCCCTCTCCCCCCACACGTCCCCCGCCTCCCACAGCGTCCGCAGTTCGGTCTTAAAAAAGTCGTACCACCGCCCGTCCGTTGTTCGCAACACGTACCGGGGAATCGACTCCGTCGTCACGCGGAAACAGTAGTGTTCCAGGTACAGCGCGCCGTTGGTGGCGTCGGGGTTGGCGGTCATGGCCCCGTAGTTGAGCGGGTGCTGGATCGTGCGGACTTCCAATCGGTCGGGGGCGACAGCGCGTAAATCATCCAGCAAATTAAGCACGGAGATGATCTCCTGCCGTTTCATCTCCACATCCCGGCGGGTGTACCCGCGTTCGACCGCCATTTCCAACGCCGGCCCTTGCGGGTGAACGAGCAGGACCCGAACGCGGTGCCCTTGTTTGAGCTTTTGCTCCAGTTTGAGATATTGCGATTTGACCGTGCGGTTCAGACTCACGCCCACCAGCCAGACTTCGGTAGCGTTTTCAAAGTCCGTTTTGTAACTTGCGGGAAATTCCTCGCGGAAAAAGTCGTCCAGGGTATGGTCTTTTTGCGCCATCCACCCTTCCATGCGGTGGCGGTTGACGAGGTTGGTCACGGCCAGGAGGGCGAGCACACTTAGGGTCAGCGGTGCCAGGACGGTGTCCGGGGTCAAGCCCGCGAGGTTTAAAATCACAAAAACGAACGCCGCGAGGATGGTCAGGTACAGGTCAATGTTTTCACCCTGGCGGATGTCGTCCCAAATTTGGCGGAGAGATTTCATAAATGGTTCCTGTGGAAATAGATAGGGCAATTATATTCTGAAAAAGGGAACCACCCCCCAGAATTGCACCTTTCATATTCCTCACAAAACCCCCGCTTCCCCCCATATTGAAAGAGAACCTTACCGGTTGAAGGTTTGTTTATACAACGGTAATTACTCACGCTCAAAGAGGTAAAACTCGAAAAAAAAGGATGGAAGGGGGGATGTACATCCCCCCTTCCATCCTTTTTTTTCGGAATTTCCTACTC
>JABWBV010000806.1 GCA_013359445.1 Anaerolineales bacterium
CCTAACATATTGTAAGGAACATACATCGATGTTTGGAAAAACCCATTCACCTGTGCCACCCGCCCAATATCGTTTAGCGTCACCGTCATCGTAATCATATAATTGGGCGCGGCATCCACTGCCAGGTAATACCAATTGATATGACAGAGGTCTTCGGTGGGATCGGGCTGATAACAAACCGTCGAAGGCGAGTCGATAAAACCAATCAAGGGCTGATCAGGGGTTTCACCGGGGGCGGTAATCTCGCGGACCGCCTCCCCCTGCACCTCCCGCTTAATGATCGCTTCCCCATCCTCATTCGTCTCAACCTGCCCACGGGCCAGCGTGAAGACCCCAAAAACCCCCGCCAAAACCCCTATCGCCAGGATCAAAGAAATCACAATTTTTCGCATCATAGCTCCTATATGCCCAAGAAAATTAAAACATCTTTCATTCTATCATTCCCCCTTCCACATTCATATTCATCCGTCCAGCCTACCAGGGCACAAATCCCTCCGTCAAATTCACCCTGCCCCACATTGCCACCTGGGGGTGTGAACTTTTTCCTAGCGAGAAAGGCCTCGCGAGAAGATAATGAAGGCATCAACAAGTTGGCAAATCAGCAGATCAACAAATCAGCAAATCTGCAAGTCTGTAAGCTAACGCTCATCACATATCCATCACGGAGGCCGCTCATGACCACCCAACCTCTCACCTCATCCCACCCATCCCAACTCACCCTCAAATTCTGGGGCGTACGTGGCAGTTACCCCGTCCCGGGGAGCGCGACCCTGCGCTATGGCGGCAACACCCCCAGCCTGGAGATCACCGCCCGGAATGAGAACCACACCTTCACGCTCATCCTCGACGCGGGCACAGGCATCATCGGCCTCGGACGGGAGTTGGCCCAACGGGCAAAAGCGATGCGCGGCCAAAGCGGGGGCACCCCCATCGAGGCCACACTCCTCTTCACCCACCTGCACCACGACCACACGCAAGGCCTCCCCTTCTTCACCCCGTTGATGATCCCCACCGCACGGCTGACTTTCGTCTTGCCCGACCTCTACGAGCAAAATCCACAAGAGGTTTTGGCAGGGGTCATGGCCTCCCCGACGTTTCCCGTTGCCCTCGCCCAGACCGCGTCCGGCAAACAATTCCTGACCCTACGCGAGACGGGCGTCCTGCTGATCGGGCCGGAGGGTGTTCGGGCGGATTATCCCCCCCTTGAGGTTCCGGCAAACACCCTGATCGTGCGTGCCCTGCGTTCGTATGCCCACCCGCAAGGGGTCTTGATTTACCGGATCGAATGGGAAGGGCACAGCATCGTCATCGCCACCGATACCGAAGGATACGTCAAAGGCGATCAGCGGTTGATCCGGTTTGCGCGGGGCGCAGATATCCTCGTGCACGACGCGCAGTACACGGATGAACACTACCTGGGCCTCAAGCCCGGCCTGCCATCCACACAAGGGTTCGGCCACTCCACCCCCGCCATGGCCACCGAAGTCGCCCAACAAGCCGGGGTTGGACAATTGATCCTGTTCCACCACGACCCGAACTACGATGACGAAACCCTGGCTACGATGGAACTCCTGGCCCAAAAACGTTTTCCCAACACCCGCACCGCCCGCGAGGGGATGGAAATCCCCCTCGGCCACCCCGCCGACGAAGACCACCCCCGCGCGGGGGCACAAAAAGACAAACCACGGAGACCCCGCCCCGCGCAATGGGTAAGTCAAAAGCCCGCGCACGCGTGAGGGGGGAAGAAGGAAGTAGGAAAAAGGAATCAGGAATCAGGGAGTAGGATGCCCAATTCCCCCTTCCTTCTTCCCTTCCCCCTTCCTTCTTCCCTTCCCCCGGAGGTTATAATCATGGACACC
>JABWBV010000807.1 GCA_013359445.1 Anaerolineales bacterium
CAACATCAACAGCAGGAGGAAAACCACTCCCCACCCAAGTTTCCCCCGCCAGGAACGGCCCCCGCGCGGGGTCTCGGCAGGCGGAAGGCGCACCAGCTCCGGCGGGAAACCTTCCGCAAATTCTCCGGGGGGGTGCCCCGCACGGTGCCGCAAGTTGATCGTCATCACTTTTCCAAGTTTATCCATTTTTACCTCTACTTATTTTCTTCAACCACCATCGGCAAATACACGCCATACCCCACCACGGCCCCGCGCGCCTCGTCCATCGTCATCCCTACAAAGGTGTCCAGCGGTGGCAGGTTCGCCCGTTCCTCTGCGATGGCCTGCTGGAGCGCAGGACTGCCGGCCTCAGACAGCGCATTCAGAAAATCTTCCACCGCCTGAATTTGGGCCGCCGTAATCACCGCCATCTCCCCCTGCCCCGCCACCAGCGCGGTAAAGTTGGGTTCCCACAGAAACAGCCCATCCAACGTGAGGTCCCACAAATCATCATCGGCAAAGACCAGCTCGGACACCTCATCACTGTGCGCGTAGTACAAATCGGTATACGCACGGCCCGTCGGGGAAGTCAAAATCTCATCCCGCACCTGATAGTACAACGCCAGATGGGGAATAAACCCATCCGTACTTTCCGGGCCAGACAGGGGCAACAGGCCGAGCAAAAAACATACAATATTATCCAGCGCACACCCATCTGTGGCGGCACAAGCATAAAAATGGGTTGTGTAATCGAGGGCTTGATTGGTCGGCACAGGGTCATTGGTAGGCGAAGTCACATCTATGGCAACCGATATCCAGCCTTGATAGACTTGATAGGGATTTTCATACACCGATGCGAGGAGAATATAGGTTGCCGTCGTGCCCACCCCCATCTCACTTAACAGACAGCCCGTTGCCAGACAAGGGTCTAACCATATGATACCGTAAAGCGGATCCCCCCACACCTCGGCCTGCACCCGGACATCCGAAGCCGGGTCTGGCCCCTGATTGTGTAAGGCCACATCCAGGCGTAGCGTTTGCCCAATCGCTAACGCCTCATAAGCCAGCGACAAATCTGCCCCGGCAGTTGCCCCCTGGGGGACATGCAAAAACACATCCGACCTGAAATTATTATCCCCGACCACCAAATCATTCGCATCCGCCTCGAACACGATCTGCTGGCCATCCCAGGAAAGGGCCCCATTGTACGCCTGCCCCCCGTCCATCTGCCCGCCCAACGAATCCACACTGACCCGTACGGTCGCCACTTGCCCGGCCTCGTCCAACACCCCATCGTCATCCACATCCCGATCTCGCACAAAAACATCCCGCCCAAAATTGGTATCCCCCGCCACCAGGTTCTCCGCCTGCGATTCAAACACCACCCACCGCCCATCTTCCGAAAGTGCCGGGGCCTGCGCCCAATCATCCCCCTCCACCCCCGCACTCGACTGGCTCACCAAGGTCGTCACCCCCGCCTGCCAGTCCCGCACAAAAATATGTTGCTGAAATACCGCCGTCCCCCCCGCCACCAGATTGGTCGCAAACGACTCAAACGCCACCTGCCTGCCATCCGCAGAAATGACCGGGTTCGCCGAAAAACCGTTGGCCGGTGCCCCGCCCACGCCCACGGAGAGCAGGGTCACGCTCACCGCGCCGGATTCGTCAAACACGTTATCTTCATCGGTGTCCCGATCATACAGGAAAACGTCATCGGCCGCGTTCGTATCATTCGCCACCAGATTATCCGCCGCAGAGGTGAACACGATCCACCGCCCGCTGGCCGAAATGTCAGGGGCGGTAGAAACCGCGTTTGCAGGTGTGCCATTGGCGGCTTGCGACATGCGCCGGGTGAGTATTGCGCCCGGTTCG
>JABWBV010000209.1 GCA_013359445.1 Anaerolineales bacterium
CTACACCGTCCAGGTCTGTACGGACAGCCCCACAAACTGCACGAATCTTGTCTCCAACCCTGGCACGAGCGGCACGCACGTCTATCATGGGGCTTCCGACCACACCTACACCTTCCGCATCACGGCCACTGACCACGTAGACAACGCGACCACCAAAGAAAGCGGGGCTTCTACCGCCGCCGTCACCAAATACTACCTGTTTGGCGGCCAGCGTGTGGCGATGCGCGTCGGCGATGCGGTATACTACCTGTATGGCGACCATCTCGGTTCGACTTCCCTCACCACCGACGCAACTGGAGGTCTCGTGAGCCAGGCGCGGTATACGCCGTTTGGGGAGGTGGCGTGGGACGGGGGGACGGTTTCGCCGACGGACTTTGAGTTTACGGGGCAGCGCGCGGACAGTTACATTAAGTTGCTCGATTACGGGGCCAGATGGTACGATGCCCGCCTGGGAAGGTTCGTTTCGGCGGATTCGATTGTACCAGGGGTGGGGAATCCGATGGCTTGGGATAGATACAGTTATGTCATGGGGAATCCGATGAATCTTGTTGATCCTTCGGGCCATCGAAGCTGTTCTGCCGATCAAGCCGCTACTGGCGATGAAACCTGCGATCAGAATGCGAGTTCAGCATCGGGGGATCTAGGTCCAACTGCTGATCCAGCAAAAACATTAAAATATATCTCTGGAAGAATAATTAATTCGATGAAACCAGGGCAGGAAGATGCCGCCTTACGACGAGTCGCTGAAGCAGCGTTAGCATTGCTCGGCGGGCGTGATGATCTTGAGGCTCTGGCTCAAATTATTGAAGCGGCTGATTCAATTTATGCGGCTAACGATCTGACTGGTTTCCTAAATGGAATTAATCTGGTAATTGCGGGAACAGCATATGTCAGCAATGCCCCTGCCGGATCTTATCTCTGGAATGCAGTATTTGGAAATCCCTGTGCGGCAGTTGGAGGAGATGATTGCCCTACAAACACGCAAACCTTTGGGGATGCTGGCTTCCACAGAGATTTTCGAGATGGAAATAATCAATTATTTCACTTGTGGTCAGCCTTTCTTTCAGGAGTCGAACATGCTTATAGAGGCGTATTTTTAACAGGGATAGGCAACATGTTTCATGAGGGAGGCGAATATATATTGGGTAAGACCCCGCTGGGTTCGATAGTGGATAAATTCAATAGCGGTCAGTCTTGGGAAGATTATGCACTAACAGGGGCGGGAGTTGCATTAGCTGTAGATTTTAATTCTGGGTCAATCTCTCGCAGTGATTTGGGGAATTATTTTCGAACCACCTTTGGCCCTTCAGGCCCTGGATCAAACGGCTTTGTAACTATGATGAGAAATCTCAACCCACTCAATAATCCCTATCGCGTTAATTCTCTCCCGAGGTAAAAATGAGTAAAAAAATAAAGAAATCAATTCTAATCAGTCTTGTGATCGTGTGTGCGATGCTTCTTTATCTTATTGTCTTAAGTGCAAGTGCTTTTGGGGCTTTTGTAATCGGCAGATTGTACAAGCCGGTAAGGCCTAGCGAAGTAACTACTCCTTTAGCTCCAGACGTTGTTATTGACTTATGTCAAACATTTTCGTTACCAGAAACAGACCACCGTTGCCGGAATAATGAAGACGTGTATGCTGTCGATTTTTTTGAAGATACTAAGAGATTACTTAATGCGGGAGCATTATCAACCTATGAAAAATGGGAGAATACCTTTGGAGATTATCTTATAAAATGCAGTGAACCCCAAAAAGATTCTTTAGGCGAGTATTTTGTATGTGATTATGATTTTCATGGGGATGGCGTTTACAGTATGGCCGTATTTTTTTACGAAAATGGACAAACTATGAAGGTTTTCTTTTCAGTCCCTGGTGCAAGTTGAGGACTTCTAAATATTTAACAATAGGGATAAACCTTTTGGTACGATTACTCCCAATTTTACCAAATACTTAATCTACCTAAACAATATTCCTGTCAGTGTCAGGAAACTTGCTCTCCTTACATAAAAAGACGAGCTGCACCAGGTTAACGATACCGCTCCTGTTCGTGGGGGGTGCCCAAATGATACCACGTTCTCGATTTTGAGAACAATGCCCCGGCCAGGATTCGCAACTTAAAAACTAAACCTCGTGTGCAACGGTCTCCCGTTCGGCCAACGCCAACAGCCCAGTGCGAAGCGCGTGCAGGGTTCCCGTTTGGGCGTCGTTCAGCGTCCCGTTGCGGAGGGCATCCCCACCACCGCGTTCCTTGCCCTCTCACCCCTCCAACGTCAGCACCAATTCCACCCCATTTTCCAGCAGAAGATGATTGTCCACCACCCGAATTCCACTGTCGGGCGGTGCGCTAATTCTCAATTCCCCAGCGACGATTCTGGCCTTCAATTCAATGGGCTGGTTCGCCCGTTGCAAATCCCCCCATACGCCAAAAAAGGTTTCGGCAGGGAGCGTCCCCTCCCATTCTGCCGCCCAGGTGACATGCGCTTCCAGGGCTTGCTCAAAATCTGCCTGCGAAAGGCTCTCTAAGGTTTCTGCTTTCATCGTCAACTCCTTTTTTGATACTGAAGGATTTTTTGTTTCCAGAGCGCATAATCTACCACCACGAGTTCATGGCCTTCGTACACCAGATGCAGCGCGTCCGGTAAGTGTGTGGCAATTTTGGTCAATAAGACCAGGAGTGTATCCCCGTCAATCGTTTGCCACATCTCCGGTTGCAAAAACACCACCAGCGTCCGTACGCGCCCTCCCCCCACCACGCGGGTGATGTAAAAATCGTGGCGCAACGCCCGGCTACGCGTTGCATGAAGGAAATACAGCGAAGTCTTGACATCTCCTTTGAACCCGGAGACCGCCAGATCAAACGGAGCGCGCCGCCCGCGCGGGGTCAACAAATCCTCCGCCTCAAACCGCACCCCCGTCGCCTCCAAATCCCGCTGAATCTCCACTTCCAACGCATACCCCAGCGTAAACGCCCGCCACCAGTACAGACAATACACCAGTAGAAACCGGGTCGCAGGCATCGTGGGGCGGTAAAAGCCCTTTTGCGCCAAATCTTGGGGGATACGCCGGGCCACTGCGGCCCAGTGTGCCGTGCTTTGCCCCTCCCCTTGCCATAGCAACTGAATGTACTCTGCCGCATAGCGAGCTTCGATTTCACGCTGGTAAAGGACAGGAAACGGCATTACGCCAGTGGACGTGACCACCGCTGCATCGTGGAGTAAATCAAACGCCGGAATTGCCTCCCGCCACTCCTGTGGGTTGAACGTGTGCCCACGCACCAAATAAGCCAAAGCCAACTTACGGTGGGCTTCGGTAAACTCGGCGGGTAACAAAACTCTCAAAACTTCCACAAGCTGATTTTACTATACAAAGCCCGGCGTAACCTGAAAACTCCATATATGGAGCTGCCTCCTCCCCGTCACCCAGGCCACCGCCGACTTTGAAGTCTCCTGGAACCTCTCCGACCCCGCGCTGGATGGCGGCGTCCCCGGCGCCGGCCTCGCCACTTACACCGTCGAAGTTTGTACCAACAGTTCCACCGCCTGCGAGCCCCTTATACCCAACCCTGGCCCGAGCGGGAGCTTCCTCTATGCAGGCGACCCCGATTACACCTACACCTTCCGCGTCACCGCCACCGACCACGTAGACAACGCGACCACCAAAGAAAGCGGGGCTTCTACCGCCGCCGTCACCCAATACTACCTGTTTGGCGGTCAACGCGTGGCGATGCGCGTGGGAAGCGCGGTATACTACCTGCATGGCGATCACCTCGGAAGTGTCAGCATGAGCACCGATACGAGCGGCAATGTCATCAGCCAGGTGCGGTATACGCCGTTTGGGGAAGAGGCGTGGGACGGGGGGACGGTCGCGCCGACGGACTTCGGATTCACGGGGCAACGCAACGAAAGTGGCTTTGGGTTGATGGATTACAATGCGAGATTCTATTCAGCTTATCTTAACCGCTTCATCCAACCCGATTCTATTGTACCAGACCCGAAAAATCCGGTAGCTTGGGATAGATACGCCTATTCCGCCAACAATCCCGTAAAATATAATGACCCCTCAGGGCATTGTTGGGGCGCGTTCAGTTGGGTGCGAAGTCTGCCAAGTTATGGCACCACCTGTAACAACTTGGAAATGGCCTGGACGATTGTCACTAGCCCTGATACAACCGTTGGGGAGAAAGTGGTTGCTGGAGCGTATATTGTAGGTGAAGGCGTAGCGCATGGTACGGCGGCAGTTTATGGAGGAATAACAGTGCGTGGCGCAGTGTCAGCAGCCTGTTATGAAGCTGCTACTGCTGGAGGAACAGTTGCAGCTGCTGCATGTTCAGATGGAGATTGTGGAAACGAGGCTGCGGCAATTCAACAGACGGCCCAAAGTGTCTGGGATTTGAATCCTTTTGAGCGCGGTCGTGAAATCGAAACCATGCTCGGTCATAATTTAGCGCAAAATAATCCTGTTATTGACTATTGGAATAATGTAACTGGTTTGGCCAGGAGTATTAAAAGTATTGATCTGGGAGCCCAGACATATCAATCTATCAGCAGGTTAACATCTACGGTTCAAGGATATATTAACACGCTTGCGAATTGGTCTGGGAACCAAAGTTGGGCAGGTGTTGATATTTATAGTACTCAAGTCACCACACGAGAGTTGCTCCTGGCAATTCCAACTGGTGCTACACAAGCTCAGTTGGATGCTTTATACCAATTACAAGCCAGTGCGTTACAACAAGGTATTGTTTTAACGATAGTTGTAGTCCCTTGATAAATTGGAGTAATGAAATGTTCAAAAGAAAACCTGTAAACGTTGAAGGAATTACTGTCCATGTATATGGGGATAAAGCCTTTGTTCCTTCTAAAGCTCGTTATGAGACAGGTTTAACCGTAGATAAAGATCCTGTGTACATTTCTGATTTGAAGGCAGAAAATGTAGTTTCCATTATTGAAAACGCTCGAATGGCTAGTAAGGAAAAGTTGCCATTTTCTGCAAATCGCGATCAGGTCATAAGAGATGCAGCAAAGCCGATCTTATTGGCTACGGGTGCAAAAAGTTGGAAAGAGCTAGCCAAATCTGGTATCGCTTATATGCTTATCTGGACAGATGACATAATTACTCTCGCAATCTCAGAGTTAGATAAAAAAGGGCGCTACGAATATCCGAAATCAAAAGAACGCACGTTTTCTTCGGATACAACCTTGATAGAAGTTGTCCATGTAATATTAGAAGATGTCAACTCACGTAGAAATTGATTGATTCTACTTGCACCTTACCAACCGCATAGATTCGGATTACACTATCACCCCCCCCCGGAAGAAGGCGGCGGGCGTGCCTGCTGCCTTTTTCCAAAATCATCCCCCGCTTTTTTAACCTGCTCCAACCCCATTCCGGTCAACACCTGCCGGATTTGCGCGGCCAAGACCAGCCGGACTTCCTGCGAGAGTTCCGGTTCTGAGAGTTGCTCGGCAATGACCAGCAACGCCTGGCGTTCCGGTTCGGGCACCGGTTCTTCCGCTGGCGCTTCTTCCGGCGGCGAGACATCCAACCGTTTTTCCACTTCTTCCATCGCCGCGAAATAATCGTCGGCGACGGTGCGGTCATGCACGCGGGCATACCCCATCGTCGTCTTGAGAGACTTGTGCCCCAGAAACTTCTGGAGGCTCGTCACGCGACAGCCCGCGTTCAAAAGCTGCGTCGCGCAGGTGTGGCGCAAGCGGTGGGGATACACATGCACGCCGACGCGTAGCCCAGCCGCCTTGATGCGGTCATGCAGCAGCCCCTTGCACAGCGGCTGGTTGCGGTAGAAAAAGACGTGGTCGGTCGGGCCAGGGCCGCGCACGGCGAGATAGGCTTGCAGCGCAACGAGGGCGGTCGCGGTCAGATACACCGCCCAGTCCTTCAGGCCCTTGCTCTGGCGCACCATCACCTTGCGGTTGCCAAAATCCAGGTCTTCCAACCGCAGTTCTTCCACTTCCCCCACCCGCATCCCGCCCTGCCAGAGCAGGTAGAAGGCGGCGCGGTCGAGGCGCGCATCCCGTTGGTGCGCGGAATTTTGGGCCTCTGCCACCCGCGTTTCCAAATCAGCGCGGAGTGCCCGCACTTGCTCATCGGTCAGGAATTTGGGCAGGTGGTCAGCCTGGGCCAGCCCGGGCAGGGTGAGCAAGGCGTGCGGCACGGGGTACCCCTGTTCCCGCAAAAAGAGCAGAAAGGGGTGGAAGCCCCGCAAGTCGGCATTGATGCCCGTCACCGCCTTGCCCAACGCCAACCGCAGGTCCATGAAGTCAAACAGCATCTGGCGTTTCACGTCGGCGAGGGTCTGCACCCCTTTTTCTTCCACCAGAAAGCGCCAGACGCGCAGATGCCCGCTCCAAAAACGGCGGAGGTTTTCCTGCAACCGGGCGGGCCGCCAGTTGCGCTGTTGGAGCAGTTGGTAGTTATGGAGTTCTTGCACCAACCAGGCAGGCAACCCCGTGGTGTTTGGTTCCGGGTCATACGGGCGGGCTTTGACTTCCACCTGCCCGCGTTCATGCAACAGAAAACGCCGAAATTTTGCCAGGGCATTGCGGCAGAGTTTGTTCCACATCGCGCTCAAATGTTTGGCGTGGATGTACGCCAAGGCCGGCGGCAAATCGGTGTCCAGGTCTAACTGGTCAACCGGCTTGAGCGCCAGGCCGAGGACATGCCCGGCCATCGGCAGATACAGGATGTCGGTCGTGTACGGGCTGGTGCCCCCTTCAAGGAGCCAGACCCGGTAGCGTGCCAGGCAGGCGACGTTTTCGGCGGGCCACTCCGCCGTGGGGTGCGGGCGAGGGGTACCTGGGGCCAGAGGCTGGCCGTGGGCATAACGCAAACTGCGGTCATAGCGGGCGGCGAGGGTGGGCGCGAGCGGGATGGGACTCATAACCACCCCTCCAGTTTTTCGCAGGCGGCGAAATAGTCGGCCTGCACCATCGGGTCATTGGCCATGACATACGTTTGCGTGCTCTCCAGCCAGCGATGGCCGAGCAACTGCTGAATGGTCGTCACCGGCACGTCCGCCTGCAAGAGCTGGGTGGCGAACGAATGGCGCAGTTGGTGGGCGGTGAGCGTCACCCCGGCGGCGGCCCGGTAGCCCATCAACCGTTTGTGAATGGCGGTGGTGGACAGCCCGTCCAACTGGTAGCTGAGAAACACGTAGTCCGAGGGGGCTTCCGGACGTTTAGCGAGATACGCCCGCACCGCTTTTTCCGCTTGCGGCGAGAGGTACACCGCCCGTTCGCGGCTCCCTTTGCCCCGGGCGACCAACCGGGGCCGGGGTTCGTCGAGGAACAAATCGGCCAGCCGCAGTTCCGCGACTTCGCCGATCCGCAAGCCGCACCTTAACATCAACCCAAACATCGCCCGGTCACGGACATCCGTGATGACGGCGAAAAACTGCGCTAATTCCGGTTCGGGGACGGGGCGAGGCAAGCGTTGCGGTTCGCGTAAGTGGTGGCGATGGGGGAGCACCGGGCAAACCAAATCCGGCTGTTCATCGGACAGAAAGGTGAACAGGGAAATGAGCGTCGCCAGACGGCGGTTGATGGTGGTGGGTTTGCGGCCCTCGGCGACCTGGGCGTTGACGAACCGATCTACCTCGCGAAACGTGACTTTTTCAAGGGGCAGATCCCCAAGGAAGGCGACGACCTGGTTGAGGTCGTACTGGTAATCCTTCCAAGTGCGCGCCTGGGGATTGCGGCGGCGCACCCAATTGACGAAACTTTCGATCTCGGATAGCATGACAACACCTCTTGTGGAGTGGAATGTGGGTTGGATGTCCTCATTCTACTCCCAGGAGGGCGGGCCCAACTGGAAGGGAAAAAAGGGGAGTGGTTAAGATAAGTGATCTTCGCTGGGGCGGTTCATCAGTGCGGACACAGTGACATCAGCCATAACTGACGTAATGGGCTATGATAGGTACATGTATACCCACAATAATCCATTGAAATATACCGATAAATCTGGGCATTGTGATGAAGAATGCGAAGCAAGAAGGAGCCAGATTGCAGCAAGAGCAAATTGGCTTGCAAAAAATCGCAATGATTTAGGTTTAGATGATGTCGATATATTGGCATTAACGGTAGATTATGCTGCAACCTTTTATTCAGATGATGATCAGGATAGTTATAAGGATTTTATCAATGATGTTGCTAGTGTTTTTGTTGGATATTCAACAGGAGGAGAAGATTTAATACAAGAAGGATTGAAGGAAGTTGGAATTGGAGAGGGTCCGGGCGATCACAAAATTGAAAATTATGACCTTGGTGATGATGGTTATAAACCTCAATTCCAAGATGGAGATGATCAAGCACACCATCTTTGGTTTTATGTTCAGGTTGGAGCGCTGCCAGTTGGACGAACAGTTGCTGTAGTGGGTAATTTAGCTCACGAAACTATTTTGTTCAATGGACCTGGGGGAATTGGCCCATTTGGAAATCCCTTTGATCTAGATTTTGCTAAGGTGACGATGGCTCCTCCTTTTATTAGTTTAGGGTATGGTAGATCGGCAACGGATATATTGCTTGGTTTAGCGAGTTCAGAATTAGGCAATAAATTACGGGGAGGCGACATTCTTTTTAGTGAAGTTGGAGATTGGATACGTGAGCACATAGGAACGGGTGATCCCAACGCAAGACGTAAAAGTAACGATCTTTGGCTTGATTAGGAAACATGGATATGGAAAAGAAAAACTTATTAATTATATTAACCTCGTGCATGGGATGCATAATGATCTGTATTGGTCTAATGCTTGCTCCAATAATTGACTCTAGAATTGACAGGAAGATAGAAGATCAAATTTATCGGGAACGTTTAGGAATTGATGCCGATGAAGGAAATCTTCTAAGCTATATGAATGCCAATCTCGTCGGTCAGAGTTATGCTGATGTGCTTTCTACTTTGGCAGAGTGGGGGGAAGTAACCGTTTCATATTGTTCAGTTGGAAACCCTCACAGATGCGAAATAAAAGTAGCTAAGTTCCTAGAAACAGATAACTCCTACGATTTTGTTATGTTTTTCAAGGATGATTTCTTAACATCAGTCAAAATTGAATATTCATGAAACCCTTCGTTTTCAAGGTGTTATTATTGACTCTAAATTCTGGACACCCAATTCCCTTCTCTGTAACTCCCACAATTTGCGTTAAGATTTTCACTTTCCTCACCTCCTTCCAATGCTCCTGCGTTGGAACACTCATTCAAACACTCCACGTTCCCTTCCCCCGGTTCATCGTCGGGGGAAGGTTTTTTAGACTGGCTCCGGCCTTGCGTCGAAGACGCTCCAGGTCTGCATCGACGGGACAACACCCTGTACCACAATCGTTGCGAACCCTGCGCCCACTGGCTCCTTCGTCTATACCGGCCAGCCCGACCACACCTACACCTTCCGCGTCACCGCCACTGACCACGTAGACAACGCGACCGCCAAAGAAAGCGGGGCTTCTACCGCCTCCCTCACCAAATACTACCTGTTTGGCGGCCAGCGCGTGGCAATGCGCGTCGGGACTGCGGTATACTACCTGCATGGCGACCATCCTTCGTCTGCGCTCAGGAAGTTTCTCAGAAGTGTCAGCACGACCACCAACGCATCCGGTGAAATCGAGAGCCAGATGCGCTTTACGCCGTTTGGGGAAGAGGTGACGTGGGCGGGGAGTGCGGAATCACCGACAGATTTCTCGTTTACGGGGCAAAGGGCATAGCTTTTAAAGAGACACGTAAGAGATCATTTCCACTCGTTATCCTAAATATTCAAAACCATTCCACGCTGGAAACGAGATGAGCACCCCACCCAACTTAGCCCCCTCCAGACTTACACGCCTCTCCCACCTTGAACGGGCGGAGACCCCAAAAGACCTCTACCAACGGCTTCCCCTTTTTAACCTCCTTCACACATGGGGAGAATATCGAGGCGCGCTCGCTCCCCTGCCTGGCGCAGAATCCCTGTCCCATGACAAAGGAACCCACCGATGAACCCAGCCCTCTTAAGAATCAACCTCTTTGCCATCATCGGCTTTGGCTTGCTTGTGTGCCTGTTCGGCCTGATGCTGTTTTTCTTTCGCACCCAGATCGCCCCCTACCTCCGCTATTTTCTCCCGCTTCCCCCACTAGGCGTTGCCGCATATGTCTTTGTCTTCAATCTATATGGATTTTTTGGGGGACAAATGCCGGCCAACAAAATGACTCTGGTCAAAGAACTGCTGATCGGAACAGGCGTAATGACCCTCATCTTTGGCCTCACCACCCTCCTGCTGGTCCTTTTTCTCGAAATCACACGCCGTTTCGGATAACCCTGAATCCCAAATGAAAACCATTGCCTTTCTTCTGCTCTGTTTACTCCTGACCGCCTGCCAGACCTCTCCGTCGCCCCCCCCAACCGCACCGCCCACCTTACCCCCCACCCTGCACCCCCAAGAACCGCCCCCCGCGGGCGCAGACCAGGAATTTGCCACCGACTTCAGCAAACACACTGTCCCCTATACCGAAATCCTCTCCGGCGGCCCCCCAAAAGACGGCATCCCCGCGCTGGACGCCCCCCAGTTTGTGTCCCTTGCCGAAGCCGATCCCTGGCTCGAACCCCAAGAACCAGTAATAGCCTTTGCGCAAAACGGCGAGGCCCGTGCCTACCCCCTCCAAATCCTGATGTGGCAT
>JABWBV010000210.1 GCA_013359445.1 Anaerolineales bacterium
AACATTTATGCGGGCATCGTGGATAAAATCGCGTTGGGCTTCGTGATTGTCTTTGAAGGTTTCTTGCAAAGCGAGATCGAGCGTCCCCATAATTGCGGCTAGAGGGGTTCGCAATTCATGACTGACCAGTCCCGTAATCGACCGTTTTAAAGAATCTACTTCTTTTTCGGCCACATCCCGATCCCATTGCAAGCGGCGTAAAATGGCATTAACCCGTGCGACCAGGGTGGAAAGTTGAAAAGGTTTGGTGACGTATTCATCCGCGCCCAAATCCAATCCTTTGATCACATCCTGATCACCAGATAAAGCAGTTACCATAATAATGGGAATGGCCGAACGTTGGCGGATTTGTGTACAAATTTCCCACCCACTCATTTCAGGAAGCATCACATCCAAAATCACCAGGTCCGGGGCATACTCTTCAACTTTAAGTAAAGCCTCCTGACCCGTTTCTGCGGTAAATACCGAATGGCCTTCGCGCATAAGTTTGAGACTCATGACTTGAAGGAGGTCTTGTTCATCTTCAACTACCAGAATATTTGCCATTGTAGCCATTTTCCTGAAGCAACCTTTGACGGTATCCTACCATGCAGAGAGGTGTGTTGCCTCCCTCCTGAGTACTATCCTATTAACAAATCGTTTTTGGCGGTTGGATTTGGTTTAAGCCCTCTCTGTGCCCAATAGCGAAAATTGATGTTATGGAGTAGTCGCCATCATTTCGTGATAGGAATCCACCACGACAAAGCCCAATTTTTGGTAACTATGAAGCGCCGCCCTATTGTCTTCTTTGACATTCAGGCCAATATCGTCTACGGAATCCAACAGGGAGCGGGTCAGGGTGGCGACCACGGCCTTGCCCAGGCCCTGGTTACGAAACGCGGGGAGGGTGGTGACATTGCCGATGGCCGCGACCCGATAGGCAGGGGAATAGACATGGATGCCCGCGATGCTGACCAGGCGGTTCGCACGCCAAAGGCCAAAAAATTGGCGGGTTTCTAACATGCGTGGGTCAAAGGCGTGATCGGGGTAACTCTCCGCGTAGAGGGCGTGGATTTCTGGCAAATGATCCGCGGTAAGCCGGACGACGTCTGGAGTCAAATAATTTTGGAGGGGAGTAGGATTCGCCAGGATCATTTTGCGGTGAATCCCGTGGGAGTGTAAGTTATACGCGGGCTGAAAAATATCTTCCACCCCCAGACTCAGGTGGGTGTAGACTTGTTTGGGTAATAGGGGCACCAAGCGGGTCAATAACGCGCGCAACGCGTCGAGGGCGTGGGGAGGAGCCAGCGCGAGCAAGACCGGGGGGGACAAGGCGACATAAAGTAGGGCTACCGCCTGGAGTTGCCCCCCCTGTTGAAATCCGTACCACTGCGTATAGGGCCAGAAAAACGGGTCCAGGTCTCCCAAACTATAAATATGTAGCGCCACATTTCCTCGGAGAAAGGTTTCGATCTCCGTTTTGTCATGCAGAGTGACTAGAGTCATGGCGTTACACTAAGTACTGAAGCAATTCGTTTGCGGGCCGTAATTCGGAAAATCGAATGGCTAAAAACTTAGACGTATGACCCGCCGGAGTTTTTTCCCGAAAGTTTTTATCCGAAGCCCACCCGATGATGGCCGCGTGTTGGATGGCCGGGAGTTTGACGCGCGGTTTTTCGCGCAACTGATACCAGTATACGACCGAAAAGTTGATCCCGCAGATTTGGGCGGCATCAACAGATAAGGAATGATTTTCTAAAATATCCGGGATTTCGGATTTATTAGTCGAAAGGAAGGTATGGATTGCCGCACGGACCTTCAACCCGCGTACGTCTGTCACCCAAATTTCGTGACTTAAATCCGGTTGAGTGGCGCCTTTATCGCCGCACGGTTCTACAAATTTCCCGTGCTCGCGCAACCATTGAATCACCATGCGTTCTGCGACTTCCTCAATTAACACCTGAAAATACCCCGTAAGCATATCGGTTCGCGTTGACTGACTATGGGTCAACACATGATAAGCAAACGCCGCCGCCTCACACATCTCACGCTCGTTCAGTGCACCAGGTACAACATCTTCTATTAGAACAGCCATTGTCATCTCCATAGGGGGAATAATCAGACTCTACAACAAGTGAAAAGGAATTGCAATGGTCAAACCCTGGCAAATGTCAATTGTGTGTGTTCGGTTTGAGTTGAACTATCCGAAAAAGAGATGGGCGGGGATGTACATCCCCGCCCATCTCTTTTTTTTTCGGGTAACCTCCAACTGAAATGAAATGCCCCCGAATTATTTAGCCTACCCACCCTCCCCGCCAGTTTACGGGGTGGAAGTCGGGGTAGCTTGGGAAAGGGGCGGTTGAATCGCCTCAAAATCCACGCCCAGGGCGAGAAGCCGATCCTCTGCCAATAATCGCGAGTAAATATCAATGTCCAGAGTCAAAAACTGTAAATAATCGGCAATGGCTAAATCAAGTTCGCCCAAATATTCATATACCAACCCTCGATAATAATACGTAGGTGAAAACTCCGGCTGGAGTTCGATCATCGAGGTAAAGTCTTCAATCGCTTTTTCATTTTCACCCATGCCCGAATACGCAATGCCTCGAATGTAGTACGAAACATATATCGTCGGGTCCAACCCCAACACCACCGTCAGATCGTCCACCGCCTTGGCATACTCCCCAACATCGTTATAGGCCACAGCTCGGTTGGAATACACCTGCACATACAAAGGCTCGATTTCCACCGCCCGCGTATAGTCAGCGATTGCCTCGGCATAGGCTCCCAGGTTGTAGTAGGCCCACCCCCGATTGTTATACGCAATCGCATTTTCCGGGTTCAACGCCAACGCCTGATCAAAATCGGGAAGGGCGGCTTCATACTGCCCGGTATCGGACCTCAGCAACCCCCGGCTGTTATACAAATCCGAACTGTTAAACGCCAACTGAATCGCCATGTTGTAATCTTCCAACGCACTGCGATAATCACGCAAGGCATGGTAAATCAGCCCCCGGTTGTAATACGGATTGGCATAAGTTGGGTCTAGCTCAATCGCTTTTGAATACGCCGATAGCGCCAGTTCAAAACTCCCATCGTCCACATAGATCAACCCCATTTCATTCAACGCTTCCAAATGTTCAGGATTTTTCCCCGTCAACGTTTCCAAATCGACCAAAGCCGCCTCGTTATTGTCCATCACCCGATACAAACGCGCCCGCTCTAAATACGCCTGCTCAAAATCCGGCGCGTGTTGAATCGCCTGGGTGTAATCGGTCAACGCCGCTTCCAAATTTCCTTGCTCTTGATAAATCGCCGCGCGATTCAAAAACGCAATCACATAGGTTGGATCAAGCTCAATCGCTTGCGAATAATCCGCCAGCGCCGCCTCCAAATCCCCTAAACGCCGGTAAGCCAACCCCCGGTCCGTAAACAACTTAGGGCTATCCGTTTCTTCGGCCAGAACCCGCGTATAATCCGCCACCGCCAGTTCATACGCTTCCAACTGCATATGCAAATCCGCCAGCTTATACACCGTCGCCAAATTCTCCGGAGCAAACTTCAAAACCTGCTCGAAATCGGCCAGCGCCTCCTCAAAACGTCCCAACAACGCATAGGCATCCCCCCGACTGCTATAGGCCAACACATAATCATCCTCTAAGGCAATCGCCTCCCCATAATCCGCTACGGCCAGGTCCAAATTCCCCTGCTGAAAATGAATATCCCCGCGGTTAAGGTAACTTTCTGCGCCTTCCGGGGCCAATTCAATCGCTTTATCCAAATCCGCCAACGCCTCTGCCGCTTGCCCCAACTCCATATACACCCCCGCTCGATTCCGATACGCCGCGGCCAACATCGGCTCCAACGTAATCGCCTGCGAAAAATCCGCCAACGCTTGCGTAAAATCCCCCAACCCGACATAAATCAGCCCCCGATCGTTATACACCCCCGCATAATCCGGCGCGATATCCAAAGCCACCGTCAAATCCGCCAACGCATTCGGCACATTGCCTAACTGAAAATACGACATCCCCCGCTTGTAATACGTATCCGGGTTCTCCGGGTCAAACAACAAAGCCTCGGTATACTGGCTAATCGCCTCCTCAAAACTCCCCGCCTCATACGCATCATCCCCTTGCGAAAACAACAACTCAGCCAACTCTTCCGGGTTAGCCTGCGTAGGCGTCGGCTCAGGCGCGTTAATGCCCGAACAGGCTGTCAAAAAAACACCCACCAAAAATAAGGTCAGCGAAAAAACAGGATGGCGCTTAAACATATAAACCTCTGCAGGGAAAATGATTAAAAAATATAACATGGATACCCCCCACTCAGATAAACAGGTTCGGAGTAGGTGATTAGGATTTGATTAAACTCAACCCCAACGCGCCCAAATCTTCCTTTGGCTCCTCAAAACTGCAACTCCCAAAGGAAATGATCCCCTCCCGCCGCGCCGCCTCCACCTCCGCCGTGGTAGCCCGCCACCCGCGCCACGCCACTTCCGTCGCAGAAAACGCGAACCCCGCGGGGTCCTCTTCCGCCAAAATTTGCCCCACTTCCGCCTGATCCAGCCCCCGCGCCCGGGCCAGCACCCCCGCCACAAACACATTCAAAAAACCGTGCATCTTCGTCCCCACCTCCGCCCGAAAACTCCGCACCGGGTGATGCAACCCCGCCGTACATTTGAGCGGCACCCCCGCCTCCCGGCACGCGCACAACGCCCACGCCACCTGCTCCGGCGTCGGAAACGCGTTCGCCATCACCCCCCCCGTGCGGAGTTTGAACCCCGCCCGTAAAGGCGAGGACACCTCAGCCAAAGCCTGGATCAAGGCTTCCGCACGGGCTTCCCACCCCTTACCAAACGGCGCCTCAAAAAACGGCATCATACCCGCCTCCGTCAAAATAGGAATCACCTCCTCAAGCATCCCCAAGGCCGTTTCCTTCCGCTCCATATTCAAGAACCGTGTTTCATAGACCTCACACCGCACACGTGCCCCAAACCGTGCCCGAAAATCCTTCACCATCGCCACATCTTGGGCCACCCCCGCCCGAAACATTGCCGGATTGGTCGCACCCAACACCGAAAAGCCCAAAGTCCCCTCCCAGGTCAGCCCCCCTTCACACAACTGGGTCAGTTCCCCCAATTTTGCGGTTGGGAGAATAAACCGCGCCAACATCCACCGCTCTGGCCAGGCCTGATAGCGGATAAAGTTTTGCATCGCCGTTTCTAACGGCAAATCTGCGGGCGGAAAAAGCCCCGCATAATCGATCACCTGATGGAGAAGAGAAAAAAGACTGGGAAAAATGTAAGCGGTCATGCCCCTATTTTACCGCACAGACCCTCTGCTTCCCCCTCCGCTTAATAAAATGGCCCCGCTACAACACCACCAATCCTTGCTGAGCCCCCACCCGCACCGCCTCCGCGCGGTTCGTCGCCCCCAACTTCCCATACACCGAAGACACATGAAACTTTACCGTATGTTCGCTGATGTGCAAACGCGCGGCAATTTGTTTGTTCGACAACCCCTGTGCCAACCATTGAAGCACTTCCGTTTCCCGCTCCGTGAGCGGCTCCACCAACTTCTCCACCTCCCCCACCAAAGCCACCTGCCGCGCGCGCGGCAACGTGATCCAATCCGGGTAAATCACAATCAACCCCGCCTCCAACGCCTGAATCGCCGCGGTCAGCGCTTCGATGGTCGCCTCCGCTGGCAAAACGCCCCACGCGCGCACTGGCAGGTTCTGATAATTCTGCACCGCTTGCGCGTTATCCCCCAACACCAACAATGCCACATCCGCCTGCGTGGTCACAATTTCCCGCCGAATCTCCTCCGGCGAAAAACTATCCGTCACCAGCCAGACATCCGCCCGCGCCAACTCCCCAGGCTGAGGCCCGGCATAAATCACCTGAAAAGCCGGGTCCGCCTCCAACAGGGCGCGTAACCCCGCGCGCAAAGCCGTGCCCGGAATGGTAAGAGTAAGCCGAATCATAGGAAGAATTGTAACTGCTCAGGCTTTAGAAAAGAAACTCCCCGAAAAAAGGGGGCGGATTCACGAATGCTCAGGAAGGATGATTAAGTGTACTTCACTTAATCATCCTTCCTGATTACGTTTTAATCACAGCACAAAAATCTACTCTCGCGCGCCCACCGTCACTGTGACGACTGCCGGTTGGCCCCCACGGAGCACTTCCACCGCGGTGGGTTGGCCCACAACTTCGCCAGTGAGCGAAAGCTGTAATTCGTCCGGGTCGTGGACCGGATCACCCGCCAACCCAACAAGAATATCACCGAGCAAAAGGCCCCCTTGCGCGGCGGGGCTACCTTCCTCCACCCAAACGAGCAACAAGCCACTGGCTTGTTCACGCCCCAGCGCAGTTTGCATCTCCGCGTTGAGGGGTACGGGTTGGCTCCGAATACCGAGATACCCGCGTTTGACACTTCCGTGCTGGGCGAGCGAAGCGGCAATTTGCCAGGCGCGCGCCGCAGGGATGGCAATGGACATCCCCCGCAACAAGCCGGAGGTGTTGATCCCGATCACATGCCCCGCCGCGTCGATCAGCGGGCCACCCGAAAAGCCAGGGTACGGAATTGCGTCGGTGCGGATGAATTGCTCGGCAAACTGGGCGGTTTTACCCTTACGGCGATGGCGTCCGCGAGAATGCCCCGCGTGTTCTCCGCCCCCATCTTCGCTGACCACGCGGACAGCGTTGCCAAGCGCACTAACGATGCCCAAACTGGCTTGAATCCCAGACGAAGAGGGCCGCCCCAGTGCAAGGGCCAGTTGCCCGACCCGGGCCTCACCCGTGATCGGGGTGGCGATTTCGGCCACGGAAGCGGGGAGGCGTAACAAAGCCAGATCGGAACCGGGATCCCGTCCGGCCAGGGTGGCCTGGATTTCTTCGCCGTTCGGGAGGCCAATTTTGATGTCATCTTCGGATTCGATGACGTGATCGGCGGTCAATACGAGGTTCGAGGCGTAAACGACGCCGCTGGCAGGCATCCGCTTACGCGCGAGGACGGTGACGGTGGCGTTTCCGGCCTGTTCAACGGCGTCTGCCATCGCGGCGGAAAGGGAGATGAAGGGGTTGGTTTCGTGGTTCATGGATAACTCCTGGAATGGGTTGGGAGGCGGGCTTCAGCTTGAGAGGGTGTCCTTTCGGCGTTGGCGCCCGTCTGTCAACATGATTTTGTGGGAGGGTTGTTATGTTTTGAAGTATAGTGCGGGGTGTTGGGCTTTGCCTCCTCCAAATGGCTAGGCAACGCCCGGACAAATGGGGAGGAAAAACCCATTTTGCTCAATTCGCCCACCTTTGTTATCTTGCGAGACCCCTTTTCGTGTGGCATACTTGATTTTCATGCACGCCAACTTCGCTCGGATGAACATCAGCCGAAAACAAATTTTGCTGGTAGAAGATAATCACTTCATGCGGGATACGATTGCCCGGATGTTGGAGTTGGAACATTTTGAGGTTTTCATCGCAGAGAATGGGTTGGATGGGTTGGAAATTCTCAAAAAGGTACGCCCGGATTTGATTTTGTCCGATATTAATATGCCCGCGATGGATGGCATTACCTTTTATAAAACCATGCGGGCGATCCCCGCCCTGGCGGCGATTCCGTTCATTTTCCTGACTGCCAATGACGCCCCCGAAGCGATTCAAGAAGGGCGCGAGTTGGGGGTGGAAGATTATTTGACCAAACCGGTGGAGACCAAAGATTTGCTGGCGATCATCAATGCTCGTTTGTTGCGGGTGGCAGATGTGCAAATTGCGCATATTGGGCAGGCGTATCTGGATACGGTGACGATTTTGGCAAATTCGATTGAAGGGCGGGACCCATACACGTTTGGGCATGTGGAACGGGTGACGAAGTACGCCCGATGGATGGGGGAGGCGTTGAACTGGTCGTCCAAACGCATGAGGGGGTTGGAATTTGGGGCGCGGCTCCATGATATTGGGAAAATTGTGGTACCGGATAATGTGCTCAAAAAAGCTGGCCCTCTTTCGCAGAGTGAATGGAATTTGATGCAACAGCACCCCACGCGCGGGGTCAAGATCATTCACGAAATCAAACTCCTGCGGGAGACGATCCCCTACATTTTGTGCCACCACGAAAAATGGGATGGGACCGGGTACCCCAACCGATTGAAGGGGGAGGAAATTCCATTGGAAGGGCGGCTTTTGGCGATTGTGGATGTGTTCGATGCCCTGACCACCGCGCGCCCTTACCGTGCGGCGCGTAAACTGGAAGAGGTGGTGCATGTCTTAAGAAAGGGGGCAGGCACCCATTTTGATCCCTATTTGGCAGGGGTTTTTCTCGAAAAAATTCTTCCACGATATATGGCGGAAGTGGAAAATCCCCCCGCTTAGCGAACGTCTAACAATAACTTCCTGTTTTTGCCCAGCTCAGGTCTGGAGAAAAAAGCTCTACCGGGATTAACGGGACGGAAAAGTGCCGAAAAAACTCAAAAAAAAAGGATGGAAGGTTTTGTGTCCTTCCATCCTTTTTCATGGGGGAATTTCTGCTTGAGAGGTGGCGAAATTAGAAACCACCCTGTGAAATGAGGGGCACCACGATAAAAGCCAACATACACATACAACATAAAATGACCACACACCCAACCGCGCCCCCAATCATCCAGATTTTGCGATTGTCTTTCGGCGCTTCGGGAGTAACTGGCGCGGCGGCGGGGGGAGAGACAGGTTCGTGATAGACCGGCTGAGGCGGGGAAACGGGTTCCGGGTCCGGCGCGGGGGCGGAGATTTTGCCGGAGTCTGTAACCCCCAATGGGTCGGGGATGCCCACAAAGGTGGGCGCGGCGGGTTCTTCCACGGCCATTTTTTCAGCTTGAGCGGCGGCAAGCACTTCCGCCACTTCATCGACAAAACTCTTGCCGCCGGTCAGCGAGGGGCGCTGTGTGTCGCCTTGAATGCGCGAGACGATCGTTGGGACCGAAGCCTTCAGCCAGAAGACCGCACCGTTCGCGCGCAAGACCTCGACGTTTTCGGGGCGCTCGATGACGCCGCCGTCCGCGTCGATCACGAGCCCATCTTGCGCGGCGTATTCACGCGCCACCTCGGATTCCAGGTCGCGAAAGCCGGGCCACCCGCGCTGCGCCACGATCTCGGGGATGGACATGCCCGCTTTTTCGACGATTCGCGCGTCCATTCCGACGCATATCATACCCAAACGCTCCGCGATAAGCGTGCCTACGGCGCTCTTGCCGGTGCCGCGATAACCGATGAGGACGATTTTCATGACTGCAGCCGCTCCAACACGACATTCCGCATGACGTCAATGGGCGCCTTCTCTCCCGTAAAGCGTTCGAACTGCAACACGGCCTGGTTGACGAACATCTCGATACCCGGTATCACCTTGAGGCCGCGCTCTTTCGCCTCGAGCAGCAGCCGCGTTTGCAGCGGCGTGTAGACGATGTCGAAGACCGTCTGCCCGGCCCGGAACAGCTCCGGCGGCACCAGGGTCGCGTCCTCCTTGGGATGCATGCCCACGGAAGTGCAATGGATAATGACATCCGCATGCCTCATTGCGGCCGCGAGGGTGTCTGAGGTGGAGAGAGCCGCCTGAATGTTCGCATGGGTGCCCGCACGGAGGTCCGAACTCAAGCCTTTGAGGAATGACTCGTTAATGTCGAGCAGGGCCAACGCCGCGAGCTTCGTCACACGCGCGAGCGTAAACGCGATTGCCCGCGCCGCGCCTCCAGCGCCCAGCATGAGCACCTTCTTGCCATTCACGTCGACGCCGGCATCGGTGAGGGCCTTTAGTGCGCCCGGGCCATCGGTTCCAAATCCGAGGAGTCGCCCGTCCTCCTTCACGATCGTATTGATCGAGCCAATCGAGCGATCCACCTCGGCGACCTCGTCCACGTGCTTCATGGCCTCGATCTTGTGAGGGATCGTGACGCTCATGCCGCGGAAATTGCCCAGGGCGCGCATGCCCGCCAGCGCGCTCTTCACGTCCTCAACCTGGCACGCCACGTAGACGAAATCCAGATCCAACGCGTTGTAGGCCGCATTGTGAATGGCCGGCGACAGGCTGTGCGCTATCGGGTTGCCGATAACCGCGCAAAACTGCGTGTTGACGCTGATCGACCGCAAGTCTCTCATGAATCCTCCTCTGTTCGGGAAGCGGGAAGGTTGACGCCGGCGCACGGCCTTGCAGGCTCCGCGCGTAAGCGCGCATAGGATACTGTCCCGGCCCGAGCCTGCGCAAAGAATTGAACCCGTCGGGGACTGACCCCGTCTTTCGCAGAGGCTTTGCGCGCCGAGATTCTTATCTCGGCAGCGAAACACGGGGTCTGTCCCTAACCCGTTTGGCATCTGAGTGCAGAGCATAGACCGCCAATGCTTTACCAAACCTGAGCGGCGTCAACTGCCGATTTCAGGATGATAAAGAACATGGGCTGGAAGCCCATGCCACCTCAGGTGGTCCGGCGGAGCTTTTTGCTCAGACTGCGGGCGAGGTTCTTGGTCACGTGGTAGCCCAGCGCGGGGCGGCTGTCCATGAGCCGGTTCAAGGCATCGATATCGATCTCGATGACGCGGCAATCGCCTTCAAGCACCACGTCGGCGACTCGGCTCGATTCTTCCAGGAGTGCCATCTC
>JABWBV010000211.1 GCA_013359445.1 Anaerolineales bacterium
AAATCGTAAATCGAAAATCCAAAATCGTAAATCTTGTGTGTGCTGACGCTCGCCTGACCAACGGCTCCGTCCGAGCCAAGTTCCTCAAAGAATACGAAGACGATCCGGCCCTGCAAAAGGTGTGGCGGGAGTTATTTCGGGAGATGGAGGATATTGCTCAGGTGGGCAGCCTGCTGCGGGTAGAGGAGCGTTTCCGCCAGTTGCTCAAAGAATACAGGCCGGCCAGTGTGTCCCAGGACGAACCAACTTGGGGGAAAGATCGGGCGCATCAGCCGGGCCTACCTGGCTTACCCCAACCGCCACGCCAACCGCCTCTCCTACCCCAACCAACAGCCCCACGCCTACGGCCACTCCGATCAACTCGTTCAGCGGCCGTCTCTGGTGGGACTATAACGGAAATGGACTTCAGGATAGTCAAGAACCGGGCCTTGAGGGATATGAAATTCGCCTCAGCTCGGGCTACCCGCCATACGGTTATTATGGTAATGCCGCGAGGACCGATAGCGATGGGCGTTTTACTTTTACCAACCTGCAACCATACCCCCCGCCTCATTATTATTATGCGTATGTGATCGTGCCCCCCATTAACCACGCCCCGACCCTGCTAGATCAGGGGAACAATGACGACATAGACAGCGACGCCTCGTTTTCCTGTGTCGGCGCGCCCAACTGCACCATCATCACAACACACGCGATCCAGATGCCAGTCACGGGGGCCGCGCAACCCTACGATATTGGCCTCGTGGGCGCAGTAGCCGTAGACGTGATGGTGCGAGAAGTGCAGTATCAAAATGGGCAGATCGTTGGAGAAAGCACTATGCCTTCCCCGATCCCGGTGGAGGTCTTCTGGCGGGCGCAAAGTGGAGACACCTATTTGCAAACCCTCACCATCGCCTCTACGCCGCAACCGATGGAGCACTTGATTGACGGGACATACAGCCTCTTTTGGCCAGCCATCTCTGGGTATCTCCTTGCCCCCGTGCCAGGCGTGGACCCGTCTACTGGTCGTATGTTGAGCTACATTTGGCTTGGCAGACCGCTCAACTCTCCTCTGAAAGCGTTGTATTACCGCCCTGGCGCATCCGGCACGGCCACAGCCAGCGGCGGCGGGTCAGTGTCCACGGGCAGTGGTCAGCAAGCGGAAATACAAGTGGGCAATGAAGCCATCACCCTAACCCTGCCCCCCAACACCATCACGGAAACCATCACCCTGCACTTGACGGAACTGGCGGCCAACGCCGGCTATCTACCCAGCACGGCGGGCTACCTGCCCACCGGTTTTGGGGCCTTGTGGGAGGTCACCGTTGCCGACGTACAGCAGTATGGCTACGCCTTGCAAGCGCCCGCCACCCTCACCTTGCCCTTTGACCCCACCAGTTTTATTTGGGGCGAAGACGCCGACCTGCACCTGCTTTGGTGGAATAGCACCACCGGGCAATGGGAAACGCCCACCACCGCCTGTGGCGCGGGACCCACCGTGATTGACTTTCAAACCGGCTGGCTGACGGCTGAACTGTGCCAGGCGGGGCAATACGGGCTGTTCCAAACCGGCTGGGAAGTGTTTTTGCCTACGGTCGTGCACTAACCCAGAGGAGCATCCATCCGCCATTCGTTTCACCCCCCTTTCACAAACAAGCCGCCAGCCAGGAGTAATACGCAATACGCAATATGGAACGCTGGCAGGTATCATTCTGGAGGATGGCGGTTCTATGCCCTGGCAATTTCAGGGGACCGGGCAAGCCGTTGGCGCACTCATGGCTGGTGCAAACCTGATCAGCGCCCTCGTCCTTTCCCCCACCGACAACCGGATGACCTACTGGCGGTTGAACAGTTCCGAAGGCGTCATTGCCCTCAACCAGATCGGCGGCACTCTGGCTACCCAACAAGTCATCCTCCTCGATGAGGTCGCCAGCTTGAACTACGACCGGCACCTCGCCTGGCTTCCCGATGGCTCTGGGCTAGTGATCTCTGTCAATGAGGAGATTTTCGACTACATTATTGCCACAAGCCAGGTTCGACAGTTGACCAGTTTCAACGGCAGCGCGCAGGTGGATCGGGTGACCGTTTCCCCGGATGGGAACACCATTGCCTTCAGTTTCAGTCCCAATGGCTCACCCAATGTCAGTGATATCTGGCTGCTGAACCGGCAAACATTTCAGATAACCGCGCTCACTACGGATGGGCGCAGTACGTTCCCAAGTTGGAGCCGGGTAGACCCGCCATCTATTCTGTCCGTTTTTCTACCAATGGTGATTCGGTGAAACATGAGTCTATTTCCATTGAATTCTCCAAAAGGGGTTATCTCATTCACCGGCCCCGAGACGGGATTCGATCAGCGCGATTTCGTCCTCGTGCAGTTGCAGTTCCGCCGCACCGGCAATCGCCTCCACATGCGCGGGGCGGCGAAGCCCCGCGATGGCCCCTGTAACCGTAGGCTGGCGTAGCACCCACGCCACTGCGACCTCCCCTATGGTACAGTGGTGAGCAAGGCCAATCGCTTGTAAAGCATCAATCAAGTGCAACAGTTTTGAGAGGTGCGGTTCTTTGTAATCATCCGTCTCCCATAGGGGATCGTCGGCAGGAAGCGAGGCTACGGAGGCACGGGTAATTTTTCCAGAGAGCACCCCCCACGCCATCGGAGAGTACACAATCACGCCGATATTTTGCTGTTGGCAAAAAGGGAAAATGTCCGTTTCAGGGTCGCGGTGGCGTAAGGAGTATTCGGGCTGGAGCGACGAGATGGGGGCAATCGCCGCAATTCGTTTCATCTGATTCACATCGAATGTCGTCACGCCGATATGGCGCACCTTCCCTTCTTTTTGAAGGTCAACCAGGGTGCGCCAGGCATCTTCGATACCTTCCTCTGGCCAGGGTTTGTGGATTTGATACAGATCAATGGTCTCCACTTCGAGACGGCGTAGACTATCTTCACATTCCCAGCGGATAAATTGTGGGGACAGGTTGCCGCCGACGAACCCCCCGTTTTCATCCCATTCGATCCCACACTTGGTAAACACATAAGGGCGTTCGGATAGCCCGCGCAGTGCCCGTGCGATCACCTCTTCCGAGTGCCCTAATCCGTAACAATGAGCTGTGTCAATCCAGTTGAGGCCTAGGTCAAGGGCGCGGTGGATTGCTTTGATCGATTCGCCGTCATCTTGTGCGCCTTTGGAGAAAAACCAGTTCGCGCCCCCTATTCCCCATGCGCCAAAACCCAACGGCGTAATGAACAGGTCCGTATTTCCGAGTTGTCGTGTTTGCATGTGTATTGCCTTTTCTGAATATTCGTAGGTTCCCCCCGTATCTTTTGATTTTGTTTAGGAATTTGATCTGCTCAGATCAAGCAAAACGGTGGCTAATGCCTCTGGCGCGGTAATCATCGCGTCGTGTCCGGTGGGGATGAACCGATAGCTCCATCCCGATTCTGCATACTTTTTTTCCTCAGCCGTGACTTCTTCGGCTGAAGGCCGGGTTTCCGTGCAGGAAATAAAGGTGCGTGGGAGGGCATGAGCCAAAGGATTAGTGAAGAAAAGGGGTGTGATCAACGGCTTGAGGGGGTGAGGGGTCAATTTCGACTGCATCCAGGCCAAATCCGTGCCAGAGACGCCGAACGTCCAGTCCGCGATCGGTTGAATCCGCCCCTCATCACCTGGGAGAATGGCGTTTTGTAGGAAAAAACCCCAGGTATCGCCGATCAGGTCTTTCAACGCTTTGCCATTTTCAGGGAGTGGGCCATCAAGATTCACGAGATGGGCGATCCGTTCGGGAATTTTTTCAACAATTGCAGGCGCGAGCGAGCCGCCAAAGCTGTGTCCCACCAGGATCACGTCATGCAAGTCTTCGTACATCACCAGATTGACGATGTCCTGAATGTGCGTGTCCAAATCCACCTCAGGATTTGCTAAATGAACCCGCTCGCCAAGTCCGGTCAGGGTGGGGGTGTAGACTTCGTGGCCTGCGCTCCGTAAGAGGGGTGCGACCTTTTTCCAACACCAGCCACCGTGGAACATACCGTGAATGAGAACGAAGGTTGCCATAAAATTCTTCCTCCTGAAAATAATCCATGATAACTTACAATGATTCACTTCCTCGCCGATGCGAGAATCGCTTCAATCGGGTATACAAGCCCTTCTGAGCCAACAAAGGAGCTGAGGGCCTCGCTCACTTCCTGAATAAGCTTTGTACGTGTCTGTTCATCTGCTTGAGTTCCAAACATCGCACCCACACTTCTCACCATGGATTCCGGGGAACGATGGCGCACGACGCCCATCGTTGGTTCAACCAATACATGGCTGAAACCAGCCTCGTCAAGAAGCGTGCGAACTAATTCTGGATCGCTCAAAACATGCATTCGGGAAAACCCCGTGCCAGCTTCCAGGCCAAAGTGGCGTTCCCAACTCTCTTTCAAGGCTACTTGCCCAGGACTCTTGTTGATTGGCCCCCAAACGGATAGTGCCAGGCGACCAGCAGGCTTGAGTACCCGCCCCATTTCTTTCAGAACTGCTATCCGGTCAGAAAAAAACATGAACCCAAAGGCACTGAAAACGATGTCAAAGGTTTCATCATCAAAGGGGAGCGCGTGGGCATCCCCTTCGTACCACTCCACCGGAGCGGATTGCGAATTGTCCAACGGCATCGTGCGGGCGATGGTCAGCATTTCGGGGCTAATGTCCAGTCCGACGATGCGGCCGCGTTGGCCAACCAAATTTGCCACGTTCCTGGTCAATGCACCCGTACCGCATGCCACATCCAGAACATGATCCTCCGGCTGAGGCTGGGCGAGGGCGATCACCTGTGCCGCCCACCCCATCATAGCCGGGACAAAAACACGTTCATAAATCTCCACCCAGTTTCCGGGAATCTGCCAGTCGTTAGGTGCGTTCATCATTTATCTCCTGTTTTCTATAATCTGCAATTACATAAGTCTTTCTAAAGCAGCCTGTGTTCGTGCAACGTCCGGTGCGGCGCGCATCGCTTCAAAGGCTACCTGTGCGCGGGTGAAATAGTCGCGGGCGTGGGCGGAATCCGTTTGCGCAGTCAGTTGGCCCAATTCGAACAGGGTGCGCCCCAGTTGCCAGCGCGTGTTCAGGCTACTGAACAATTCCAACGCCTGCTTCAAACGTGTTTCAGCCTCGACGATTTCGCCTGCCAGCCGGTGCGCCACCCCCCACGCGCGGTGGGCAATGGCCTGATACAACGGGTGGCCGTAGCGTATAGCTAATGCCTCGGCCTCTGGCGCATATTGGCGAATCCCGGCCTCATCGTGTTGTAGTACGGCCGTATCCACTAGCGTGGCGTAAATGTCATGGTCACTGATCCACCAAGACGCCGAATGGAGGGATGTTTCCAGATGTTGCCTGACGAGAGCGAACTCGCCCTCACCCACCAGGGCCTGGCCCAGTCAATAATGATGAATGGGTAGCCAGTTCTCCGGAGCAAGTGCGGTGGCCATCATCTGATAGGCCTCCTCGCGGTTGGTACGCGCCAGTTCCATTTCACCGCGCCGGCCATGAACATAGGCGCTGACGCCACATTGAAAACACATCCGGCCAATGCGGTCACGACCGTACCGCTCCGCCAACGCCAGTCGTTTCTCCTCAATTTGCAAGATCTCCTCCCACCGATCCAAGCCAAAATAACATTGAATCTGCCGGTTCAAGGTGTAAATAACCTGGCCCCAATCCCGGATTTCGTCTGCCAATCGCTCGGCCTCCAGCAGGTAAATCAAAGCCTGGGCATAGTCCCCTACCGCACACAACGCCACCCCTGCCTGGCTGAGGATGTTTACTTGCTCCCGCGGGTTCGTAAAACGAGGGTCACGGCCGAGAGCCAGCCGTTGCTGCGCGATTTGCACTCCCTCACGTAGCAGTTGGTGAGTGCTGTAGAGATTGGCCAGCGATTCCAACGCCGCTGACAGTTCAACCGGCGCGTCCAATTGCTCGGCCATGGTCACCGCGGCCTGGGCGTAATGCTCCCCCTGCACGGGCAAGGCGCTGTTTGGGCCATACATTTCGTAACCGCCCCAATAGGCATAGTTTGCCAGCGCGGTCAGCAGGCGCACGCTTTCGATGTGTGATGGTTCATCTTCAATGAGTTTCAGTCCGTTTTCCAGACCGGCCAGCGCCATCTCCTTGAACTGCTCAATTTCCACCCCTTTCCCCAGGTGGTTGAACGTATCGCCAATTTTTCGGTGCAGGCGCACGGCTGTCCATTTCTCCCCCTTCTCCAGTTCCAGCCCCAGACGAAGTGCTTCCTGATAAAGTGTGATCGCTTCGGCCCGTTCCCCACGCAAACGGTACACATCGGCCAGGCTTTCTAGCAACACCTGACGGTTTTCGATCTGTCCGCCTGTACCCAGTAAATCCAGCGCGGACTGCAAATGTTGAACAGCGGTATCGTAGGCATAGCTGGCTGTGGCCCGTTCCGCCGCCTGTCGTAAATAGGGGATGGCTTTCTCCCGCTCCCCAGCAGCAGCGAAGTGATGGGCCAACGATTCAAAGTCGTTAGGGTGTTGGGCTTCGATCGCCAGCGCCACTCGCCGGTGCAGCCGTTGGCGGCGCAAACCACTCAGGCCTTCGCGTAGGGCAAAGGGGATGAGGGCATGGGCAAACGTGTAAGCGATCCGCTTTCCCCGCGTAGTTTCGCCAATCAATTGCGCCTGTGCGGCCCGCTCCAGCACACTGATCAGGATGTCTTCATCTTCTTCACTCGCCCGGTGTAGCGTCTCAAAATCAAACTCGCGCCCCAAGATCGCCGCCAGCCGCAAGGCGTTCTGTGCCGGAGCGGGCAAACGCTCCACACGGGCCAAGATCGCGCCGCGCACACTGGAAGGGATGACGATGGTTTGCATATCGGCCCGTCGCCATGTTCCACCTGTTTCATACAATTTGCCTTGCTCAACCAGCCCCTTGCACACTTCTTCGACGAAAAACGGATTCCCCTCCGTTTCCCGGTAAACACTTTCTAAAAACTCGGGTGAGATATCCCCGGCAGTGGCTAGCAGGGCGACCAACAAAGCACGTGTTTGATCGGGGGTGAAGCGCGCTAACCGAATCGCTTCTGCCAGCCGTTCCCGGTTGAGATCGAGCAAGACGGGGGGAAGGAGATGGGTGTCATCGGCTTCCGCCTCCGTGTCACGGTAGGTTAGCACCATCAGAAGGCGCGCCTTCCGCGCGCGCCGCGCCAAATGGCGGAGCAAGGCCAGCGTGCCGCCATCCGCCCAATGTATATCTTCCACCAGCAACAGCACCGGCGCGGTCGCAGCCAAAATTTCACACCAGCCCACAAAACTGTCGAACATCCGCTGGTGCTCGAATTCCGGGCCAAGTGCTGGATTAGGATGAATCTGGGGATAATACGCGCACAGATGCGGGGCTAAGGTGAGCAAGTCCGCCAATATAAAATAGGGGAGGGCAAGGTCGGATGGGTTTTCAAACGTGTCGCGGATGATTCCGGCAAGCGGCGCATAGGGCGGGCCGCCTTCGGCATGACAGTTTTCCGTGAGGACTCTGGCTCCAGCGCTGTGGGCGATCCCCATAAGTTCGCGCACCAAACGAGTTTTGCCAATTCCCGGCTCACCACTCACCAACAACACCTGCCCCTCGCCAGCAGTGGCGCGTTGCCACAAGGCAACGGCTTTAGCCAGTTCGTTGTCTCGGCCCACAAGTTGGCCGCGCGCCATCCGGTCAAGCGTGGAATAGGCGGTAGTCAACACAAGCGGCACGGCTGTTGGACGAGTGAAATTTTCAGGCACAGTTTGAACTTCCCCGGCAGTGGGCAGGTGGTGGGAGGGGTGCTTGAAAACGGGCAGAGCCAGGCGATTCTCTTTAATTACGGTGTATAAATCGGTAGTTGTTGTTTTCGGACGGACGCCAAGTTCGCGCTCCAACAGCCGCACACACTCGGCGTACTGACGCAAAGCCGCGTTGCGCTGTCCTGCCCAGGCATAGAGGCGCATGAGTTGGCAGTGAGCCAGTTCGTGGAGGGAGTCGAGCACCAGCCAGCGCCGGGCATAGCGGATAGCGGTTTCATAATCACGCCGCATCCCGTACCCGTGCACCAACCGTTCTAACGCCGAAGCCAGTTCGCGGCGCAGGGTTTCGGTCTCGAAGAATTGCCAGTCATCGAACGCGGGGGCGTCGCGCAGGGTGAAGCCGGAAAGAAAATCGCCGCGATACAGCGCGGTGGCCTCGGCCAGGAGGGGTAGACAGTCTGGGCAGGGATCGGATGGGGGGTGGCCATGTGTCCGGCATTGGGCCAGGAGCTGGCGGAACTGCGCTACGTCTAGCTGGAAGGGTGCAGAAGGGGAGAGGCCAATCATCTCCCTGCTCGTTTCCAACCAGTTTCCCGCGAGGGCGACGTTGAGGGCAGAGAGGGTGCGGCGGAGGGCGGCGCGGGCGCGCGTTTGATCCAGCTCTGGCCAGAGGAGCGCGGCCAGTGCATCCCGCCGGTGTGGCGCGCCGGTGACAGCCAGATAGGCCAGCAAAGCCATGGCTTTATGGCGTTCCACCTCCAACGTCCGGCCTTCCCGTTCCAAACGGGGGATGCCCAGGATAAATAAAGATAATTCTGCCATGGTGATATTTTAGAGCAAGAAATCGGATTTCAAAAGTAGCAATCTGGGACGCTTTCCGGGACGGTTTTGGGGCGTCAGGTCTGTATACTGGAAAAAATTCGTGACGCGGAATTCATTCCGCAACTGTAAGGCGATATGAATATCGCCTTACAACCTTCATATGAACAAGGAAAAAATCATGTCCCAAAAAATTCTACAAATCAACCTCAAATTCACTGGCATCTCTCGAACGGAGTTGGAGCAGGCCTGGCTACCCGCCGCCCAGCCCATTGCCGACACGCCTGGCCTGCAATGGAAAGTCTGGTTGGTAAACGAAGCTGAACACGCAGCTGGCGGCATTTACCTATTCGACGACGAGGCCTCTGTGCAGGGCTTCCTGGCCAGCCCGATTGTGACGGCGATGGGCGACAACCCGACCCTCAGTGACGTCGGTGTCAAAATGTTCGATGTGATGGAAGCCCACACCGTCATCACCCGCGGGCCGATGCGAGAAGGGGTGCGTGTCTGAGTAGTTGATAAAGGGCTGTTTCCAGGTACGAAGCATGTTTGATCTGAAGTCAAACATGCTTTATTTCTCTACCGGCATGTCAACCGGGTTGCCCCATTCTGCCCAAAAGCGATCATGCTCGCGGAGATTGGGATCACCAAGCAGTTGCGTCAAAACAAACCAGGCATTTGTGGAAAGGCCGCCACTAAGGCAATGGGTGATGTTCTCCTTGGCAGACGTGATCCCTACGCTTTGAACGAGTACTATTAGCTCTTCCGGTGATTTGGACATTCCGTCTTCCCTGACGATGGGGGCACACCAGGCTTTGAATGAACCATCCACTTCCGCCTTCCTGTAAGCAGCCAGGTTGATAGCACCGGGAATGTGGCCTGCCGCATATAATGGGAAACCGAAGGGAAATTGCTTCCCCAGATGACCTCCGCGGTCCGAAAATTTTGACGATCCAGATGTTCGACTAGCCATTGACTGTTTACTAGGGGATTGGCGTGAGATGGATTTGGCATACTGTTTTCCTTTGAGGGCATGCAATCATTGGATCATTGACTAGTGCTGTGCGCGCGATTAAGCTGATCCATTCCAAACAAACAGATCGGCAGTAGAAATCGTCTTAAATCCGAGACGTAGGTAAACTGGAAAACCTGATGGAGTGGCGAAGAGGAGGGCTTCTGAATACCCTGCTTTGCAAACCATTTTCATCGTAAAATGAGTAATGGTCGCGCCAAGCCCACGCCGGCGGAAAGCAGGGAGCGTGGTCACGTTATAAATGCCCCCTGTCTGGTTTGTGTATAGGAGGGTAGCTGTTGCACAGGGCTCACCTTGCCAGCGTGCAATGAAATGTTCAAACACAGGTTGTGGCTCGGTTAACGAGTTGACAAGAAATTCCTGAATGTCAGGACGACTTGACTCAGGTTCTTCAAAACCTTGCATCATTACATTTAGCCAATCAATTTGATCTTGTTGAGTCTGGACATTGATTATTTCAACCTCTTTTGGAAGCGACAAATTGGGTAGAGGACTCAATGTACATGCCATTGCAGGAATAGCTTCTAAATGCAGAAATGGAATTTTTTTAGACCTCAGGTACGCACCTAACCCAGGTGTCCCGGCATCCTGCCAGTCCACCCAAAAAAAAGGAAGTTTCTGAGAAAGGAAAACTTCCAGGATAGGATCTACAATTTCGTGCAATTTCTCGAGGCGCGTTATGGTACGCACCACCCCATTGAACCGAAACAGACTTTGCCGCCCGGTAGTAAACCATGCGACCTGCTCTTCTTCAAAGAATTGCCCGCCTAATAAACGGGCGATCCCCTGATAATAGGCAAAAATGTTTTCTTCGATCATTTGAATCTTGGTCATGGGGGATATCCTTTTTCTTTTCAGTACTTTTGCGGATTTAACATTTCTGACCCGAAATGACCGATTTTGAACCCGAATTCGCGATTTTGGCATAAAAGCTACCCCCACATATGGGGTTA
>JABWBV010000808.1 GCA_013359445.1 Anaerolineales bacterium
AAGGGGGATACAGTGAAAAGAGACGTTCATGGGGTTTTGTGGGGGGTGCGGAGGATGTATGCGCCAATGCCAAACGCCACGGCGGCGTTGAGCGATTCTTTGACGCCCCACATGGGAATGCTCACAATTGTTTCGCAGAGCGCCAAAATATCCGGGTCCACGCCAGCGACTTCGTTTCCAACGACTAAGACGGTGGGGGTGGTATCCCACGCGGGCGTCAGGTGGTAGATGGGGGTATATGTGCCCCCTTCGAGGGCGATGAGGCGTTTTCCTTCCGCGCACAGGGTTTGGGCCAGTTCCACCCCGTTCGGATGGTGTGACCAGGTCAGGGCTTGTTCCGCGCCCAGGGCGGTTTTGCCGACTTTGGGGTTTTCAGGCGTTGCGGTGTATCCGCAAAGATACAGGTGGCGTAATCCTGCGCCATCGGCGGTGCGAAACATGGAGCCGACGTTCCAGGTCGAGCGGATGTTGTCGAGAAGGGCGGCGTAGACCGGGCTGGGGGAGGGGAGGGGGGGCGGGGTTGGGTGGGTGGGGAAGCGTGCCGCTGGCTGGGTTGGGAAACCGCAAGCCGGGCAGGGGTTTTCTACCTGCCCGGCTTCTTGGGGAAAACGTAATCGGCAGTTGGGGCACTGCCGCATTTCAAAGGACATTATTTTTTGGTGAGAAGGCCTGCGTAAGAACTTTTGAGTTTACGGTAGGCCTCGGCATAGCGCATGTTGGTCTCGATCAGTTTGACACGGGAGGGTGAGCCAGGGCAATTTTTCCCAGGGAACAAATGTCGATCGCGCACATCCCCAATCATGGGGCCGTTCATGAATTCTTCGAGGTGGAGCATACTGTTTTCGGGGGGCACAACTTCGCCGCATTTGTCACATAGACTGGCGAGCGGGGAGCGGGGTTGGACTTTTACTTTGTGCATGAGGGTTCCTTCAAAATAGGGGTGGGGATAAACTTTGGGGACATGTTACGATGAATATAGGGGGCACGGGGGGGTAATTTCCAAAGTCATCGGATGAGGCGAATTATAAAGAAGAAGCCCAAAGAAAGTGAGGGGGTCATATGGGTTAAGTCTATTGACTTCTTTTCCCGACAATATAGTTCTCCAATTGCTCCAGGAAAAATTCTTGCTGTAAGATGATTGCTTTGACCAGATCACCAATGGAGAGTAACCCGATCACCTCGTCATTTTCTATCACGGGCAGGTGGCGAATTCGGTGTAAGGTCATTTGCTCCATACAATCGCCCAGCGTGTGGCTGGGGGTGACCGTGATCACCTTGGTGGTCATGATCTCTCGCACGGGGGTTTCCACTGCCGATTTGCCATGCAGAACGACTTTACGGGCATAGTCCCGTTCGGACACAATGCCGACGAGGACAGCCCCATCCATGACGGCCAACGCGCCGACATTTTTGGCGGCCAATAATTGCAGGGCCAGGTACACCGTTTCGTGGGGGGCAATGGTCCAAACCGCTTTGCCTTTGGACTCCAGCAAGTGGTTAACTGTTAGCGTTTTGACAAGATCATTTGCGTTGCTCATTGGAGCCTCCTGGGGAACCCTCTTCAGCGCAGAACCCCACCTTTTTGACGGGGGGTATCCTGCCGAAGGGATACAAAGTGTCCTCCCCCGATTATTGAAGCGATATAACTGCTCAGGCTTAAAGAGAAGATTCCCCGAAAAATGAGCCTGGCATCCCCTTTTTTAGGGGATTTTCCAAATATATCCTACCGATTCCGTAGGCAATCCAAAAGTACACAGAAACTACTCAGGTCGAGATTAGCCCCAAAAAGGGTGAAAGGGAAATGTACATTCCCCTTTTTTTTCGG
>JABWBV010000212.1 GCA_013359445.1 Anaerolineales bacterium
ATGTCTTTTGATGGACGGTACGAAAGTTACTTAGCCCAGGTTTTGCCGGAAGATTTGCCTGAAATCGAGAAAACCCTCGATGAAATTTTAAAGGGGCAGGTAGAGAGCTTCCGCCTTGAGCATCGTATCCGGGTCGCTCAAGATGAAATTCGGTGGGTGGTGGGGCACGGGCAGGCGTTTCGGGACGAACAAGGGCGCCCCACACGCCTGACCGGGACCATGGCAGATATCACCACGCAAAAACAGGCGGAAGAGGCCCTGCACAGATACACGAAACGCCTGGAAATTTTGCACCGCATCGATAGCAGTTTAGTGGCGGCAGAATCGCCCCAGGCCATTGCCCAGGCCGCCGCCGAAAATGTCCAACGGCTGGTTGGGTGTGAACGGGTCTGTATCCCACTCTTCGATTTTCAAAACCAGGAAGTTGTTTACCTGGCCGCCACCTCCACACTCCCCACCACCCCCCTCTCCAACGGCCTGCTCAGCATGGCGCAATACGGCCCGGAAATCCTTGCCGCCCACCAACAGGGTGGCCCCTATCTTGTTGAGGATACGGCCTCCCTCCCTTCCCCCCCGCAAACCCCACCCTCTTTCACTACCGATCACCTGCGCGCCTGGCTATGTATGCCCATGTTTTATCACGGCGAGTTGATCGGCGCACTCAACCTGGGTTCCCGCCAACCCCATTACTTCACCGACGAACAACGCGACATTGCCCGCGAAGTCGCCAATCAACTCGCCATCGCCCTGCACCAATCGCGCCTTTCCAAAGAAACTGGCGAGGCCCTCCTTCGAGAACAACGACTGAACAAAGTCGCCCGCACCCTCAGCTCCACCTTAGATATCTCCACCATCCTGCCCTTCATTGTGCAAATGGCCGTGGAACTGGTCGGGGCCGATGCAGGGATGATGGGCCTGCTCACCTCGAACCAACAAACCCTCACCTACCCCTACCTACTCAACCTCCCCGACCACCTGGGCTTGGCCCTCCCCACCTCGCGCGGGGAAGGCGTGGCCTGGCGGGTTATCCAAACCCAAAAAGGCCTCCTGCTCAACGATTATCGCACCGACCCTGCCGCCCTCCCCCGCTGGCTTGAAGCCGGCGTGCGCGGCCTGATCGAAGTCCCCCTCATTGCGGGGGAAACCTGCCTGGGCGTATTAGGCGTTTATCGGTTTGACGTGCTCCCCAAATATCAACCCCGAGACCTGGCCCTGGCCGAGACCATCGGACAACAAGCAGGCATCGCCATCCAAAATGCGCGGTTGTTCGCCGCCACCGGGCGACAATTACAAGAGCTATCCGTGTTACGCGCCGGAGCAGAAGCCGGAGCCTCCGCCCTGAGTGAAGATGAGCTTTTGGAACACATTGTCCACATTGTCCATGAAGCCCTCTACCCAGACGTGTTTGGCATTGGCCTTTGGGATGCAGAGGCTGAAGTCATCCGCCCTCACCCGGCCAGCCAGGGTTTGACCCCCCGTTTGCTCAAAACCACCTTTCGCCTGGGCGAAGGGGTCGTGGGCATGGTCGCCGCCCAACGCCGCCCCTGGCGCATCGCCGATGTCACCACCGAACCCACCTATCGCTCCTTTAAGCCGGAAATTCGCGCCGAACTGGCGGTGCCCATCCTCGCCGGAGATCGACTGTTGGGGATTCTGGATGTGGAAAGCAAAACCCCCCACGCCTTTACCGAAGATGACGAACGCTTGTTAACCACCCTCGCCGGGCAACTGGCCGCCGCCATCGACCGCCTGCGCGCCGAAGGTTCTCTCCGCGCCAACGAAATCCGTCGCCGCGAAATGTTGGAAAAAGTCATCTTGCTAGGCAAGACCATCACCCAAATGACCGATCTGGATAAATGTTTGCAACAAATTCACCAAAGTATTCAGCGCGGTCTGGGGTTCGACCGGGTCGGGCTGTTTTTATACGACGCCCAAACCGAACACATCCAGGCCGCCTATGGCACCAACCGCGAGGGGGAGATAGAAGATACCAGTTGGTTTATCCAACCCGCTGCCACCTTTGAGGCGTGGTTGTTGGCCCTGGAAAACCCGCGCGGGTTTCACCTCGTTGAAAATTTCGAGGAAACATACCCCCATGCCGAAACATTGGAGATGGACGGGGTCAAACAACATCTTACAATGGCCGCCTGGGCTGGCGAAAAACCCGTCGCCCTGATTTCGGTCGATAACCTGCTGACCAACCGGCGCATCACGAACATGGATATCGAAGCCCTACAACTCTTTGCCGGGTATGTGGGCCTGGCTATCGAAAATGCGCGTTGGAACGCCCAGCTAGAACAGCGGGTCAACGAGCGCACGGCCCAATTGGAAGCGACCAATCAAGAGTTGGAATCGTTCAGCTATTCGATCTCCCACGATTTACGTGCCCCTTTGCGGGCAATGGACGGATTTTCTACCATGCTGAACATGGCCTACAGCCAGCAGATGGATGCCGAAGGCCAACGCTACATTCAACTCATTCGAGATAATGTGCAACGGATGACCCAGTTGATCAATGATCTGCTCTCCTTTTCCCGCTTGAGCAGGCAATCGCTCCACAAACAATTCACCGACCCCCACGCCCTCGCTCGCCAGGTGATCGAGGAACTCTCGCTTGATCTGGTTGGGCGAGAGGTTCATTTTGAGGTCGGCCAACTGCCCCCGTGCCAGGCCGATCCCTCGCTCTTACGGCAAGTGTTTGCCAACCTGATTGGGAATGCCGTCAAATACACACGCCCGCGGGCCACCGCGCACATTCAGGTGGATTGGCAACTCGTCGAAAGCGAAACCGTGTACTTTGTCCGCGATAATGGCGTGGGGTTCGATATGGAGTATGCCCACAAACTATTTGGCGTTTTTCAACGGTTGCATAGCCGTGCCATTTTTGAGGGAACCGGAATTGGTTTGGCCATTGTCCAAAGAATTATCACCCGCCATGGTGGCAAGGTTTGGGCTGAAGCCGAAGTTGACCACGGGGCATCCTTTTATTTTACGCTGGGGTAATTTCTGGAGGCGCGCATGTTTCAACGGCTAAAAAAATGGCTCACAATGCCTGAGCAAGAGCAGAATTTATTACGTTTGGACCTGGCATGGTTTCTGACCACTTCTCTCTGGGCAAGTACCGTGCTTAGTCTCATCGCGATTTTTGTAGGCGTGGTTTTTCAAATCCCCAACTGGGCGCGTCTCTCGCGGGATGCTTTTGTCGTGTTGGGTTTATCCCTTCTGTTTTGGGGGCTGTTGCGGCATGGGCGCACTCAGTGGGCGGTGTATGGCCTCCTGGGTGGGTTCACCATTTTTGCGGCGTTTTCTGCGTTTACCGGGGTGGGCGTGCGCGGCACCGCATATGGCCTGTTACTGGTCATCATTATGCTGGCCGCTTTGTTTCTTCATCGGCGGGCGGCATATGTGATGGCCTTTGTGAGTAGCCTTATTGGCCTCGGCCTGATCCTGGCGAATCGGGCCGGGTTGTTGCCCAATGTGGATCGCCCCCTGGCAGAAACCGCAAGCTGGCTGATCCAAACCACTTATTTTTTTATTACCGCCGTCGTGTTGGATATCGCCTTACGCCAAATTGACCGCGCCTTGCGAAAAGCACAATTTGAATTAGAAGAACGCACCCGCGCCGAAGAAAAAATCCTGGCCCTCAATACCGCGCTCGAACAACGCGTGGCCGAACGGACAGCCCAACTGGCCGCCAGCGAAGAACGTTACCGGATGATTACCGAAATCAGCTCGGATTATGTCTTCTCTACCGAAATAGATGCCAACGGCAGACACAGTCCAACCTGGGTTGCAGGCGCATTTGAAACCATTATGGGGTACACCTTTGAAGAATATAAAGCTCAGGGAGGTTGGCTGAGCGTCCTGCACCCGGAAGATGTCGCCCAAGACGCCCAGAATATGGCAGACTTGTATCAAAACAAGCGGGTGGTCACCGAAGTGCGCATAATCACCCAAACCGGTGCGGTGCGGTGGATCAAAGTCTACGGCTATCCGGTTTGGGACCCGGTCGAAAATCGGTTGAAAGGCATCAATGGCGCGGCGCAAGACATCTCCCACCGCAAACAGATCGAAGAAGCCCTGCGCGAAGCCGAATTGCAATACCGCTCCCTGGTCGAACAAACCTCCGTAGTCATCTATCGGGATGCCCCGGTCGTCCATGCTCCCACCTTGTATATTAGCCCACAAATTGAAAAACTTCTCGGCTACACCCCGGAAGAATGGACCAGTGGCGAGTTACGCTGGCCCGCCCTGCTCCATCCCGATGATCTGGCCGCGACCCAGGCGAAGGTTCAAACCCACCTTCAAACGGGGGGCAGTTTTACAGACATCTACCGCATCCGGGCGCGCGATGGCCGTTGGGTATGGGTGCGCGATGAAGCCGTCGTTATCACAGATGCCGAAGGTGTCCCCCGTTACATTCAGGGTGTCCTGCTCGACATCACCGAGCAAAAACTGGCCGAAGAAGCCCTACAAGCGAGCGAAAACCGTTTCCGTGCCCTGGTCGAGCAACTCCCCGCCATCACCTACAGCGATGACATCCACCAGTTTGGGCACACCCGCTACATCAGCCCGCAAGTCGAAACCATTTTGGGGTATTCGGCCCAGGATTGGATCACAGGGGGCATGGATTTTTGGCTCAACCACATCCACCCCGAAGATCAAGCCCACGCCCTCGCGCAGTTCCAGGCCTGTTTTGATCATGGAACCCCTGTGAACAGTGAATACCGTATGTTCACCCATCACGGAGACATTGTCTGGTTGCAGGATCGGGCCGTGCGGCTGGAAGGAGAAAACGGCCTGCCCGCGCTAATCCAGGGGGTGATGGTCGATATTACCGGGCAAAAACAGGCTGAAAACCAGCTCACCGAACAGAGCGCCCAATTATCCGCCCTCTACCAATTAAGCCAGGAAATTGTCGCCTCCCTAGACCTGGATCAGATATGCACCTCGGCCCATCGTGCGGTTGCCCAATTAATGCCCACCGATGCCTTTTTTATTGCCCTGGTGGATGAGGCCCGCCAGGAAATCGAAGACGTTTACCTGTTTGATCGGGGGCAACGCTGGCCCAATCGCCGCACCCCCCTCGCCCAGCGGGGCATGAGCGCCCGCGTGATCCAAACCCAAGCCCCCCTCTATATCGAAGATGAGGCCGCAACCGCTTCTGCCGCCCTCGGCACCATCCATTTTGGAACCTCCGACCCGACCCGGTCCCTCCTCATGGCCCCGTTAAGAATGGGTGGGCAGGTCTTAGGGGTGCTTTCCGCCCAAAATTACCAACCTAAAATGTACACGGCCAGTCACGTGGAAATCCTGATCAACCTGGGCAATCAGGTCGCCATTGCCATCGAACACGCCCGGCTGGTGCGCTCCCTGCGGTTACAGGCCATCGCGTTGGATGCCGCGGCCAACGCCATCGTCATGACCGATCAAAATGGGATTATTCAATGGGTCAACCCAGCCTTCACCAGTTTGACAGGGTATTCGTTTGAAGAGGTCGTTGGAAAATCTACCCGGCTGTTGAACTCAGGACAACACCCCCCCGATTTTTACCGAAATTTGTGGCAAACTGTCCTGGCAGGCACCCCCTGGCACGGGGAAATTATCAATCGGCGCAAAGATGGAAGCCTGTACACGGAAGAACAACTCATTACCCCGGTTCGCAACGAACAAGGCGAAATTTTCCGCTTTGTTGCCATCAAACAGGATGTCACCGCGCGCAAACTGGCCGAACAACGCCTCGCCGCCAGCGAAGAACGCTACCGAAACTTTATCGCCCAAAGCTCCGAAGGTATCTGGCGGATCGAGCATGAAATCCCCATTCTGACCACTTTACCGGAAGATGAACAAATTCAACAAATGGTTCACCTGGCATATATCGCTGAATGTAATGAGGCGATGGCCCGCATGTATGGCTATCCCAGTGCCCGCGATTTACTGGGCAAACGACTAAACGATCTGTTGCCCATCTCGGACGCGGCAAACATGGCCTATCTTCGCCAGTTTATCCGGTCTGGGTATCGCCTCTCTGAATCCGAATCCCATGAAGTAGATGCCTTAGGACAGGATATATATTTTATGAACAGTATTGTTGGGGTGGTAGAAAATGGCGCGCTCGTCCGTTCTTGGGGCTTACAGCGGGACATCACCGAGCAAAAAGTGACTCAATCCCGTGCCCAACGTCGGCGCAAACTACTCGAAAAAGTGATCGAACTCGGCAAAACGGTCGCCCAAGAAACAGACCTTCAGACTTGTTTACGCCAAATATATTACGGCGTCCGTGACGGGCTGGAGTTTGATCGGGTTGGCCTGTTCCTCTACGAAGCGCAAACCGGTCTCATTCGCGGGGCGTTTGGCACCTCGCGCACAGGCGAAATCGAAGATACCAGCGGCTACATTCAACTCGCCATAAAATCCGAAGCCTGGCAGAGAGCTTTGAGCCACCCTAGTGGCATCAACAAAATAGAAGATTACACCACCCTCAACCAGGTTACCGCTGAAAATGAAATGTTTGGCGTCAAACAACACGTTTCCCTGGCCGCCTGGGCTGGCGAAAAACCTATCGCCCTCATTGCCGCAGACAACCTTCTCACCCAACGCCCAATCACCCCCGAACAACTTGAAGGGCTACAACTCTTCGCGGGATACGCCGGTCTGGCTATTGTCAACGCCCGGTGGAACGCAGAACTGGGGGCGCGGGTGGCCGAACGCACCGAAGAACTCGAAGCCGCCAACCAGGAATTACAAGCCTTCACCTATACCATTGCCCACGACCTCCGTGCCCCCGCCCGCGCAATGATCGGGTTCTCCGGCCTTTTGGAAGAACACCTGATCGGGCAGGTTGATCTGGATGCCCTCAGCCTCCGTTATCTCGCGCGGGTGCAAAACGGGGCCAAACGCATGGGGCAGATGATCGACGAGTTGTTAGAATACACCCGCCTGGGTCGCCTCCGCATTTATAACCAACGGGTGGATATGCAAACCCTGGTCGAAAAAGTGCTCGTAAGTCATCAACGCGAAATCACCCGTCGGAATGTTCACATGATCCTGCATCCCTTGCCTTCCTGCCAGGGGGACCCCAAATTGCTCGAACAAGTTTGGGGGCATCTCCTGAGCAACGCGCTAAAATTTACCCAGGCCAGCGCGGAGCCGCGCATTGAAATAGGGGCGGGTGTCACCGATGGCATTCCCCATTACCTGATTCGGGATAATGGAATAGGTTTTGATATGAAATATGTGCATAAACTTTTTGGCGTTTTTCAACGGTTGCATATCGAAGACGAATACGAAGGCACGGGCATGGGGTTGGCGTTGGCAGGACGGATCATTGAGCAACACCGTGGCAAAATTTGGGCAGTGGGGCGCGTCAATGAAGGCGCCACATTCTTTTTCACCCTCGATGAGGAGGCAAAATGAAACAGGCCTCTAAGCCCCCTTCAAGATCCACGGAGCGGCCATCCATTCAAATCGATGTCAACCGGATGATCAAACTCAGCGTGTTTTTTAGTTTGCTCATCGGCTTGTCCACCCTGCTCGGCACGCAGGTACTTTCGGAGCCAGGATGGGAACGGCTAAACGCGGTTTCCATTTTTCTTTTTATCCTGGCGTTGGCTTTATGGTTATTTTTGTGGCGTGGTTATTATCGCTTACTCACGTACAGTATGATTCTTGGGTATGGTGCCGCGATCACTTACGGAGCATTGACCGGCGTTGGTGTGCGCGGCTCGGCTTTCACGGCTTTTTCGATCCTGGTTATTTTGGCCGCGTTGTTGATCCATCGCCGGGCGGGGTACATCGTGGCGGGAGCGGCGGCCCTTTTGGGGTTGGGGCTGGTCTGGGCCGAAGAAGCCCAGGTTTTGCCCAACATCAACCAACCGCTTCCCGCATTGGTCGTTTGGATCAACGCGTCCACTTATTTTCTGATCGCCGCCGCTTTGTTGGAGGTGACCATGCGTCAGGTGGAACGCGCCTTCAGCCAACAAGCCTGTGCCGAGGATGAACTCCGACGGTTAAATGCCGAACTCGAAACACGGATCGAAAAACGGACCGCACAACTGGCCGAAAGCGAAGCCCGTTATCGGCTGATTACGGAATATGCCAGTGATGTCATTTGGGTCACCGATCTCAACCTGATCCTGACCTATGTTAGCCCCTCGGTGGAACGGGCGCGCGGGTTCACTGTCGAAGAAGCCTTACGCCAACCCACGCGCCAGGCTTTGACCCCCACCTCCTTTGAAAAAGCTAAACGCCTTTATGACGAAGAAATGGCGAACCCCACCCGGCATCAGGACCCGGGATACACCCGTCTCATTGAACTGGAATACACCCGCAAAGATGGGTCCACCTATTGGTGTGAAGTGAAACTTAGTTTCTTGCGCGACCAAACAGGCACCCCCATCGGCATTGTCGGGGTAGCCCGTGACATTGACGCCCGCAAAAAAGCCGAACAAGCCCTGCGTGCCAACGAAGAACGCTACCGGCTCATTAGTACCCTCAGTTCAGATTACGCCTTTTCAACGCAGATTCACCCCGATGGTACCCTGGAAGTGGAATGGGTCACTGGCGCGTTTGAAACCATTACGGGCTATTCCATCGATGTCTACAAAGCCAAAGGGGGCTGGCGCGCCATCTTACATCCCGAAAGTTTGGAGCGGGACCATCAGGCGATGGCAATGCTGAATACAAATCACCCCGTCGATGCCGAAATGAAGATCATAACGGCTAACGGGGACTTTCGTTGGCTTCGTTTTTATGCCCACCCTGTATGGGATACAGAACAAAACCGTCTGGCCGCCATTCACGGCGCAGGCAAAGATATTACCGCCCAAAAAATGACCGAGGCCCGCGAGATTCGCCGCCGCGAAATGCTCGAAAAAATCATCCTCTTAGGCCAAACGGTTACCCAACATACGGATTTACAAAGTTGTTTGCGACAAATCCATCATAGCCTGCGCTATGAACTGGGGTTTGACCGCATTGGGGTGTTGCTGTACGACCCGGTCAAAAATGAATTTCACGACGCATTCTCCTTGCCCACCGGCGATATTGAAGATAGCACCTGGTATTTACGGGCTAAAAGTGAACATGAAACCTGGAATATGGTGATGAAAACCCCAAAAGGGCTGGCGATAATCGAGGAAGTGCCCTCCAAGCCCACCTCTTTCCGCGAAAAAACCCGCCCGATCCGGCAACACGCCACCCTCGCGGCCTGGGCAGGCGATAAACCCGTTGCCCTTATCGCGGTGGACAATGCCCGCACCCGTGAACCCCTCACGGAAGAAAAGCTGGAAGCCCTCAAACTGTTTGCGGGTTATGCCGGATTGGCAATCGAAAACGCCCGCCTGAATGGGCAACTAGAACAACGCGTGACCGAACGCACGGCGGAACTCGAAGCCGCCAACCGCGAGTTGCAAGACTTTACCTACACCATCGCCCACGACCTGCGTGCCCCCGCCCGTGCCATGATCGGCTTTTCCCGTTTATTGCAGGAACACCATGCCGGAAATCTGAACCCGGAAGGCCAACATTATTTGAACCGGGTCAACTATGGCGCACAACGCATGGGAAAGATGATCGATGAGTTATTGGCCTTCACACGATTGGGACGGCAAACGCTTCACAAAAGGGAGGTGAACATGCGGGCTTTGGCGCGTCAGGTGTTGGAAGAATTTCAGCCGGAACAGATAGAACGTCAGATCACAGTTGACATTGAGCCTTTACCGGACGCGTTTGCCGATCAGGAAATGGTTGAACAAATCTGGCTTCATTTACTTGCCAACGCATTTAAGTTTACGCGCGGCATTGCCGAAGCGAAAATTACATTGGGGGCCGGGGTTCGCGCCCAAGTGCCCTATTATTTCGTGCGCGATAATGGCGTCGGCTTTGAAATGCAATATGCCGAAAAGCTCTTTGGGGTTTTTCACCGGCTCCACCGGGAAGAAGAATATGAAGGCACGGGCATGGGGCTGGCGATTGTTCACCGCATTGTCACACGGCATGGCGGTCAGGTATGGACCGAAGCCGAATTAAACAAAGGCGCGACCTTCTTTTTCACGCTGGGGACCACACCTTGAAATCCTTATTCTTTCCCCCCGTAACCGAAGAACATTTCGACCTGCGGATTTTTATTTTTGTGCTCATCATTTCCATGTCCACAACTTTTGTGTTGGCGGTCATTGGGATCAACCGTGCGGTCATGTTGATCTTGACCCTGATTCTGCTCGCTGGGTTAATTTTAGCGGTAAAAGGCAAATTGCGCTTTGCAGGGATCATGACCCCGTTTATCAGTCTATGCTTGTTAACCTACCTCATCTTTCAAAATTATGGCTTGCGAGATACAGCCATTGTCGCGTTCCCGGCCATCATTATTGCCGCTAGTTTATTGAACGGGCGTTGGGGGGCCATCACTTTCGGTATTCTCTGCCTCGTAATTATTTTCATTCTGGGCCTGGCAGAATACTATGCCCTGATTACCCCGCCACGCGCCTTTGCGAATACCATAG
>JABWBV010000809.1 GCA_013359445.1 Anaerolineales bacterium
CGGGGGTAAACCCAAACGCCTCCCGCCCGCTGAAACATGCGCCAATCCCAACGATCTGCCCTCCCGTTTCAACGATGGTGTGGTTGCGATAGCCAAATTCCCCAGCCCCATCGGCGAACGCGTGGCGCAGAAAATCGAGTGCGGTGCCCCGCGCGGGGTGTTTGAACACATAGTCAAACGCCGCCGGGCCGGAACTGTAAATCAAGGGGATGGCGGCCTCCGTATCGGCAGGGGTGGCGACGCGAAAGTGCAGGTTCATTCCTTTTCCAACTTTTGCGCGTATTGGTCAATCCGTTGAAGTTCATCCCGGTAAATTCTCCGCATAAACATCGGCATCATCAGCCCTTCCAGCCAACCAGAAAAACCAGGTTTGCGGGTGAATGTGGTGGTAATTTTGAGTTGGCTTTCTTTGCCCAGTGGGAAAATCGTAAAAGTGGTGAATAGTCCCGTATCCAGATCGGTTTCCATAAGTTCGCGCCCCGGTTCGAGTTCGGTAACACGCATCCGGTAGGTGGATTTATTGCCCATGACGTTCATCTCTGCGGTAAAAACCGTGCCTGCGCCCTGCCCGCCTTCGTGGACGGTGAGCGAGGTGAATTCTTTGGGCAATATTTTGGGGTGATGGGTACGATAATCGGACAGGAGCCGGTAAATCGTCTCTGCAGACGCATAAATGTGGGCAGATTCCGAAACCTGGATGAGGGTCATAGGGTGTTCCTTTTTACTTGAGAAATATGGTTTGGGGTGAATACAGCCTATTATAAATCCGCATTTACCGTGCGCGCCAGACCTCGGAAGATCTCAAGAGGGTTTAGGAGGTGGGAAGGTGGTGGGTAAAGAGATGATGAAGGAGGGGCGTTTTGGGAGACTTCCGAAGTTTGGATGATGCGTTAGTGCGCGGAGACAAAATCTTGAAGTTGGGACTTCCTTCCCTTTTGCCGGGCGGCTTCTGCCTCCTCCGGGTCGAGGCGGGGGAGGTACAACGCTTGGACTTGTTCGCCCCGCGCGCGGGTTTGCTCATCCACGCCGGGGGCGGCGATGACGAACGCGGCCAGTTCCACCGCGCGAGCAGGGTCGCCCGCTTCCCCCAAGATTTCCGCGAGGCCGCACAGGGTGTCCACCGCGACCGGGGTCAGGCCGATGTCCAACGCGGTTTGGAAGGCTTCGGACAAACAGGCCCGCGCCAGGGGGAGATCATGTTGGCGCAAGGCGAGATTTCCCAAACTATCGAGCGCGTAGACGATGCTTTTGGGGTCGCCCATTTGCCGGGCGCTGGACAGACTTTGTTCGTAGTGCTGGCGCGCGGCGGGGAATTCGCCCATCGCTTTTTCGACATCGCCCAGGTGTTTGAGCGTGCTGGTGATGCCCCATTGAAACCCAATTTCTTTACAAATCGCCAGACATTCTTCGCGGAGGATGCGCGTTTGGGGATAATCCTGTTTGAGATAGGCCAAAATGCTGAGGTTGTGCAGGATGCGCGCGGTCCCAGAGCGGTCGCCGATGGCCCGAAAATGCCCCAGGCTTTGGCGGAAGTGGGTTTCGGCGGTGGGGTAGTCGCCCTGGGTTCCGGCGAGAATGCCGAGGCTGTTGAACGCGCGGGCAAGTCCCCAGGTGTCGTCCAGGTCGGTGTGCAGGGTCCGCATGGTTTCGTAGGCCGTGCGGGCGGCCTCAAAATCGCCCAAAATCCGGTGAAGATCGCCAAGGGTGTTGAGGAGAAGGGCACGTAGCGCGGGGTTTGTATTCGGGGGGAGTAGGGGGAGGGCCTCTTCACAGCGTGTTTTAGCCTGGGCAAAATCGCCCTGCGAAAAAAGCACCTG
>JABWBV010000213.1 GCA_013359445.1 Anaerolineales bacterium
CATATGGGTTCGACACCCCGGAAACGGTGGCGGCGTTTGCCTTCGTTAAGGATTTGGTGGACAGCGGATGCGCGTGGCGACCGGAGACGGAGTTTCCCAATGCGGCGTTTGCGGCGCGGCAGGGGTTGTTTTATGCGTCCAGTTTGAGCGGGTTGGCGTTCCAGCAACAAGCGTTTGCGGACGCGGGGAGTGCGGATTCGTGGACGATTATCCCGTTTCCATCCCCGGACGGGCAAGCGAGGACGTTCGTTTTCGGCCCGGCGTACAATGTGCTGGAAACGACGGCGGCAGAGCAGTTGGCGGCTTGGCTGTTTGTGAAGTGGGCGAGTGCGCCAGAGAATCAGGTGCGGTGGACGGAAGTCGGGGGGAGCTTTCCGACGCGGGAAGGGGCGATTGGGTTGTTAAATGCGTATGTGGCGGGGCTACCCCAATGGACGCGGGCGTATGATCTGATCCCCGCCGGGCAAACCGAACCCGCGTTGCCCTCCTGGGGGACGGTGCGTTGGGTGGTCGGGGATGCGATGGCGCAGTTGTTCGGGTTTGGGTTTACGGCGGAGCAGATTCCGGGGGTGGTGGAGACATTGGAGGCGACGGCGAATGAATTGGGGGGGCAGTAGGCTAGTTTCCCAGGCTGGAGAGCCAGGCATAAAGTGCGAGGCCCAGCACAAATAAGACAGCGATACCCGTCCAGACAGCCTCCTGGCCCTTTAAATAGTCTCTTCGATGTCTCCCTGAAAGAATAGAGGCCTCAGAAAATATTGAACTGAGGGCGATGAATGCCATTACACCCCCGCCAAACAGGAAAATGAGCACATTTAGCCATTGGCCGGCATTTTGAACAAAAGTCACCTGTGAAAAAAGGGAGCAGACACAAGACCCAGTCAAAAAGACAATTACCCACAAACCAAACGCATGATTTTGCATTCGGAGGGCCTTTTGTTGTTCAGGGGAAAATTGGGAAAGCTTGTCACGCCTTCCTTCTATGATCGCCGCCAAAATCATCAAGAAAATTACGAGGAAGACGATTCCTATTCCCCACCCTGCGGATGCAGTCGGATACCTTTCCAAAGTGACCGTAGTCACCGGCGGAACGGGAGTCGGAACCGGTGGGTTCCCGTGAGAAACGAACGGCAAATAGGTGGTGTAGGTGGATTTTTCAACTTCTGGTTGGGTACACTGGCTCACCGTTGCGAGGCCCAGGATGCCAACCAGAAATATGGTTCCCCATGAATTGATTTTAATAGAACGCCTCCTTGCACGCGGGCAGTAGAGTGAGGGCTGACATGCGAGACACTCTGATCTACGTTGAAATTTGAATTCGGTACCGCGCCGCGGGGAGAAAAATGGCGATACTTTCCCGTTCCTGAAAATTTAGAAGCGCAGATATTCGGACGGTAGTGACGACTTCAGTCGTTGACACCTGGCGGTGTTTAAACGACTGAAGTCGTCACTACAAAAGGGGAGTTGTTGGAATTATGAAAACTTCCCGTGCACGTTCGTATTTGGGCAGTCCAGGCAAGCGGGGGCTTGCTGGCGCATTTTCTCGCGGTGGAAGGTGAAGGGGAGTTGCTCAAAGTCGGCGAGGGATTGGATGGAGGCGAGGGGTTTGCCGTATTCGTCGAGGGTGAAGGTGCAGGGGGCGATTTGGCCGAGGGCGTTGACGAACATGTAAAAACGTCCGGGGGCGCAATCCAGGATCGGGAGTTTTTCGCCGCGGGCGGTGGCGGAGATCCGTTTGAGGTAGCTGGGGGAGAAGACGAGGTGTGTGCCCAGGTCCCGGATCGCTTCCTGAATTTGCTGGGCCATCTCCGAGAGGCGTTGCACCTGTTCGACGGTCAGACGATGTTCGGGGTAGAACTCGGGCCGGTCGCGCCCGCCCAGTTGGTTGAAGGTGATTTCTTGCACCCCCCACCGGGCAAATTCCAGGCACAGGGCGGGGAAAGCGTCGAAGTTGTCCCGCATCAGCACGGTGTTGATCCGCAGTTTGAGATCGGGGGCCTCGCGGGCCAGGCGTTGGACGTGGGTTTTTACGTCTTCAAACAACCCTGTTTTGCCGCGCATGAGATCGTGGAATTCGGGAAAGCCATCCATGCTGAAGGTCAGTTCCGCGTAACACCGCCGGATGTGGGCGCGGATTTCTGGGTTGTGAAGTTGCGTGCCGTTGGTGGTGGCGCTGAAGGAGAGGGGATATTGCGCGTGCAGGGCCTCGGTGAGGGGGAGCAGATCACGTTGGAGAAACGGTTCCCCGCCCAACCAGCTAACCAGGATCGCTTCTCCCGTCGCCGTGGCGTATTGCCCCACAATTTCCGTGAACGTTCGCAAGTCTTCGGCGGGGATGGTGTGGCGCGGGATGGGAAGCCGTTTATCGTGCGCGCAAAAGGGGCAGGACAGATTACAGAGGGTGGAGATTTCAATTACGATAACTTTGTTGAACATGATACAAGAGGGTTCCCTACGCGTATGAACCCGAAGTGCGTAACTCTTCGCGGATTTCCATGAGTATCTTTCCGAGCATGTTTTTTCCACTCCCGTCGGCCCCACAGCCCCAATAATAATCGCCAGGAGCATTTTCAACGATTTCGGCGTCCCCCGTCGCGAGCAATTCTTCGCGTAATCCCGCGTGGGTGCGGAACTTTTCGCGGACGGCGGCGCGCATGATGTCGTCCTTCACCTGCTCCCAATCGGCGCGGAGGGGGCGACGACGGTCGCGGCCCATTTCGGCGGCTTGTTTGGGCGTTTTGGCGAGGCGGATGGCTTCTTCGTGCGGGGTTCCGGCGAACTTTTGGGCCTGGAAGAAGTGTTCGGTAGTCGGCCACCAAACACCTTTAAGGGAGATTCCATGGGTGGAAAAGTTGGAAAAACTCCCGTGGGGCGCGTGGACACTATAAAAATAAATAGCTTGGTTGTTCATCGGGTGTACATCAGGTCAATTTCTGCACATCCTTACCTCTCGCATCGTGTAAGGTATGCCGAAAAATGGTTCAAAATAGGTTGATTTTTTTCTTCCTGCAAATACATGGCGCGCTCCTGAAACACCAGGGTATGCCCGCCCTCATAGGGCAAGAAGTGACGTTCTTGGAAGTGCAAAACTTCCCCCGCCTCAAAGGTATTGCCATAATAGTCGGTGAAAGCTTGCAAGATTCGATAAGCTCCGGGGTGCAAGTCGTACAGGGTATCTGCCATGCCTTTACTTTACCGCCAACGGCAAAAACACACTGAATGACAACGGCCTGAACACGACCACCACCCCATCCCCGCCCCCGTTAGCGGTCCGATCCAACGCGCCAGGTGTGGTGGGAAAATCCGCCGAATACGAGGCCCCAGTGATGGCGAACTCGTTCGGCGCTTTGATGGCGATGCCTGCCCCGTACTCTTCCAGGCTCCCTCCCACCAGCGTCGAAAATTCCAACCCGGAGCCTGTCGGCGTCAACATCGCGGCAAACATATCCAACGGCCCGTTCAGCCCCCGCCCAAACGCACCGGGCGTGGTTGGAAAATCTGCCGAGTCGGTGTACCCCACCACGTAAGGGCGCAGATTTTCATCCAGGGCCAGATCGTAAATGAACTCCAAAACCCCCGCATCACTCCCGCCCAAATAGGTGGAGAACCCCAACGCCGTGCCCCCCGCATTGAGTTTGAACACGACCGGGTCCACGGTCCCCCGCAACGAGGGGGCAAACGCGCCGGGCGTGGTGGGGAAATCCGCGCTGTACGATTCCCCACTCAGGTAAGCGTTCCCCACCGCATCCAGGGCCAGGCCTTGCGCGTAAAAATCATAACTGCTCCCGCCAATGATCGTCGAGTAAATCAGCCCGGTGCCGCCCGTGTTCAGTTTGCTGACCACAATATCCCAGACCCCTGCCGGTCCCAGGGTCACGCTATGCGGATAGGTGGGGCCATCTTCGCTGTACCCGCTCATAATCACATTGTTGGAACCGTCCAACGCGAGCCGCTCCCCGTTGTCTTTGCTCGTCCCCCCGAGCAGGGTGCTGTAAATTAGCCCGGAGCCGGTGGCGTTGAACTTGGTGACAAACGCGTCTCGTTCTCCATCCAGGGTGCGATCATACGCCCCAAGCGTTGTCGGAAAATTGGCAGACTCGGTATACCCGGTCAGGTACGCATTCCCTGCGGCATCCACGGCAAGGCCATTGCCCAATTCATCCGCCTCGTTTGTCCCCAACAGGGTCGCGTAAACCACCTCCCCGGCGGGGTTGAGTTTCATCACGAACGCTTTGAACAGGTCCGTCGCGGCAGGGCGCACGGTGTCATACGCTCCCGGCGTCGCCGGAAAGTCCGCCGAATCGGTGAACCCGCCCACATAGGCATTGCCCGCGGCATCCACCACCAGATCGCGGATCACATTTTCCGTTAGCCCGTCGCTGATGATGTTGACGAGGTAATCCAGGGCAGTTCCAGAGGCGTTCAGTTTGGCGAGGAAGGCCGCGACGAGATGAGTGGGCACGTCCAGGCCCGGTGTGCTGGGGAACGGCAGGGAGTAGGTTTCTCCCGCAATGTAGATTTCGCCCTGGGGATGGATGGCGATGGTGTTGGGTTGGTCATCTGCGCTCCCGCCGAGGTAGGTGCTGTAGGTGAAGAAGGCGGACGGGAGGCTCTCGGGCGCCTGGCTGGTCACGGCGGGTTGAAGGTCAAACAAGACGGCGGTTTCCGGCGTGGTCAGGTGAAGCGAGAGGGGCGCGGTGGTTTGCAGGGGCAGGGCAACCTCTCCGAGCGGGGTCACGAGCACGGGCATTGCTTCCAGCCGGACGGCCTCGGCGCCTTCAATGTGTAGGGGGAGGGAACGGACGCCCGCCGGGGCCTCGAACGCGAATGTGAGTTGCCCCTCCTGGCTGGAGAGGTCCAGGGTCAGGCCGGGGGCCAGGGTCACGCGCACCCCACCCCAAACCGGGACCGCGGGAAACGCGCCTTGTGGGGTGTAGTAGGTGAGGGTGGTCTCCTGCCGGGCAAACGGTTCAAAGGCGAGTTGGGCATGATCGGGGAAGGTGAGGTGAAGATGTACCACGCGCGCGGGGGTTTGCTCGTCCGGGGAGGCGGTGCCCTGTCCGGGCAAGATGGGAAGCCGGTCCCGCGCGGGGGTCTGATCCCGATCCGGTAGGGTCAACCACAAGCCATCCTCAGCGATCCAGATCGACAGCGCGGTCCCTTGCACGAGGAAACGGGCGCGCGGGTCAAATTGCCCCACATTTTCGATGAAGTGGATCGGCGATGCAGACATCGACGATGTGGACATCGGCAGTGCGGACGCGGACGAAAATTCGCCCGCGCGCAAGAGCAGGAAGCCGCATAAAACGGCGAGGAAGCGGATGAGGAATTTGGGCATGAGGGTCTCCTGAATGTTTGTGATGGAATTGTGGCTATCCCGTTAATCCCGGCGGAAAGTTCTAAACGGCCTGTTGGATGAGTGGACGCTTGTTGACAGGCCTGTGTATTTACGATACCATCCAACCCGCTCATTTTAAGGCTTTTTGAATTTTATGTTGAGATTTCGTAACCCCACGTACTTGCGTATCTTCTTTTTGGTGGGGGGGACGCTGGTCTTCGGCTTGCTGACCGGGTTTTCCGGGTGGTACCATCCGGGCTGTTTGACGTTGGACTATGCAGTTCCGAATCCGCCGGGGTTGCCCTGCCTGCCACCCACGCCTCCGCCCACGACGGGGGGCGCGCCCCCGCCCGAAACGACCTCGCAAGGGGCCAAACAAGGCCCCATTCGGTTGACAGTGATCAATCAGAGTGAACTGCCGTTTTCGATCACCCTCACCGGGCCACAAACATATGTGTTTAACGTGGCCAGTGGGGAGACTCGGGTGTTTGTGGTGACCCGCGGGGCCTATACCTTCGATATGATGCTGTGTGCCCTGGGCGCGCAGGGGGTACTAAATTTGGACAAGATGACCACCATGCAGTTCAAATCTTGTGCGTTGGAAAAGCTGGTGGAAGTGACGTTCAAAAATCCCACCGCCAGTCCGGCCTCCATCACTTTGTCTGGCCCCGGAAATTTTGTGTTTACCGTCCTGGCCGGGGAAACACGCGTGCTGACCATCCCCCGCGGGGAATATGCGGTCACGCGGTCTTTGTGTGGTGGCACGGAAACGGGCACGTTTGCGGCGCGGAGCCACCGGACGATGAGCCTGGCCTGTCCGTGACGCCCGAAGGTATGCGAAACAAAGGTACCTTTTTTGTCACAGGGAAACGGGGGGATTTTTACCCACGCCGATCCCTAAAACTTGCTAATCTGACCAGGGTGTTGGCTCCCTTTCGCTGGCAGTGGACGCCGTTTCATCTGCCTGCCGCCTCCATTCTGGTGGTTTTGTGGGGGCTGGCGATCTTGATGCTGTTGGTCCCTTTGCCATTGTGCGCTTGTTGGCTGGTGCCTCAGGCCGAACCATTCCAACCCTATCATGTGCATTTTTCGCACGAACACGCCGAAAGCGAACATTCCCACGGGTATCTTTTTCAGATGTTCCCGACTACGCACCCGGAACTGGCGCCGTTGGTGCTCACCCCCGTGCAGGTGTGGATCGCCCTCGCGTGGATGGGGAGTGTGTGGTGGCGCGTTGCCGGACACCCGTTGGGAGGGGAGGGATGGCTTCCTGCCATTCCCCTGCCCCCGCCAGAAAAGCTTGCATATCTCTGAAATTTTGTCGCGCGAAGCCAAAGTAAACAGAAATCGTAACGGGCTACCCTTTGCGTAGCTCCCAGAAGGCACACAAAATAGGCCACGATGTGTGGCGCAAGCGCTTCGCAGATCAGTCTCACGCTTTATTCATTGCTTGGAGTTTTGCATGTTTCGCTCAAAACACTTGAGAAAATTTCTGTTGGTTATTCTTTTGGGATGTGTGCTAGGGGGGGGGCTCACGGTTTTACGCCCGGACCCCACCCTCGCCCACACGCGGATCGAGGCCGGCCCATATGGCATCGTCGTCGGATGGGAAAATGAACCCGTCATTGTCGGGGAACGGAACGCGGTCTGGTTACAGATTCTGGACGGAGAAGTGCCCGTTGCCAGGGAGGTGAAAGTGGACCTGGAAGCGACCGTCTTTTATGGCGGGCATTCGTTTTTGGGCTTCCCCGCCCCCGCCCCGGAGCCGGGCATCTTCCTGATGGACATGTTCCCCACCGTGCGCGGGACGTATGAGCTACAACTCACCGGCACGATTGGCGACACCGCGGTGGACGTGATTGTGGACCTGGACGAAATCCAGCCCGCCAGTGCCCTCCAGTTCCCCGAAAATCAGCCCGACCCCCTCACCCTCCAAACCCAACTGGAAGAAACCCAGGCACAACTTCGCACAGCCAACCTCATCGCCATTGCCGGGCTGGTCGCAGGCCTTTTGGGCCTTGGTGTGGGCCTCTTTGCCCTGCTCCGGCGCAAAGCATAAAACCACGGAGAAACCATGTCTATTCAACCCTTATCGATCAAAAAAATTGTCCTTGCCGCGCTCATCCTCTTGCTCGCGGCGTTTTCCCTCACCGCCTGCCAACCCGCCGCGTCGGAAACCGATGGCGAACATGAAATGGATCACGAACATGAAATGGATCACGAAGATGACGCCGCCGGTGCCCGTGTCCCCAATGAGGGCGCGGTCGTCCGCATCCTCACCCCCACCGACGGTGCCACCTTCAAAATGGGGGAAGACATTGTCGTAGAGGTCGAAACGGAAAATTTCGACCTGAATGCCGAAGGCAACCACTGGCATCTGTACGTAGATGGGAGTGTGTTGAGCATGTTAGCGGGCGGAGCGACCAAAACCGTCCTTCATGACCTCGAACCGGGGGACCACGAAATCGAAGTCTACCTCGGCCTGCCCTCTCACGAAGAACTCGAAGAAGGGGCGTCCCTCACCATTACCGTAACGGAGTAAGAAGTATCGTTTAGGTGTGTTCCGTTTTTCGGGAAGCCTCCAACTGAAATGAAATGCACCTGTCTCATTTGCCGTGGCGATTTCAAGCGCAAAAACGCCTGAAATCGCCACGGTGAACGCCTTCGGAAATGCGTTCGATGAAAAACAACCTCGCGCTTACCCTCCTGTTCCTGGCCCTGAGCCTCTCCCTCACCGTTCGCCCCGCGCGTGCCCACGCGAATCTGGAACGCGCCACCCCCGACATCAACGCCCAACTCGATCAAGCGCCTGTCATCATCGAATTGATCTTCACCGAACCCGTCGAGGCGAACTTTAGCTCCATCGAAGTGCTGGACGGGACCGGCAAACGCATCGACAACGACGACTCCACGGTAGATGCCGCCAACCCCTTTCGCATGACCGCCACCGTGCGCTCCCTCGCCGATGGCATCTACACCGTCTCCTGGAAAACGCTCTCGCTGGTGGACAGCCACGTGACCGCAGGCGTGTACCCGTTCGCAGTCGGGGATGTGGACGCGGCGGCGCTGGATGCGGCAGTTGCGGCCAGTCAAAATTTCAACCTTTCGTTTGGGGAGGTGGTGTATCGCTGGCTCAGTTACCTCGCGACGGCGGTGCTGGCGGGGGGGATATTGTTTCTGGCGGTGGTCTGGCATCCGGCGCTGAAAATGACCGGGGAAGGTCCCGCGCTGAACCCGCCCTGGCGCACCCTCGCGGCGGGGGCTGTGACCCTGCTCGTGGTTGCCAACCTGTTGGGCATCCTGTTTCAGGCGGGGCAGGTGGCGGGCCTGGCAATTGCTCCGCCCTGGCATCCAGCCCTTCATCGGCTCTTGTTTGATACCAAGTACGGCGCGCATTGGCTGATCCGGTTTGTGCTGACGTTTGTGGTGATCCGGTTTTTGGTGTTGGCGAAAAAGGATCAGGAGCGCTGGTTGGCCTTTGCCGCCACGTTGGGGATTTTGTTCACCTTCAGTCTCAACAGTCATGCCGCCGCGGAACCTCAACCCTTTTTTCCCATCGCCGCCGATTTTCTGCATCTGCTGGGGGCGGCGGTGTGGGTGGGGGGGCTGGTGTATTTGGTCGGTGGGGTGTGGGCGGTGCGCGAAGTCCCGGCCCCCGCGCGGACACGGTTGACCGCGCGGCTCATCCCGCGGTTTTCGGGATTGGCTATGATCAGTGTGGGGGTCATCGGGCTGACGGGGGTGTATTCGGCGTATTTACGGGTGGGGTCGTTCGACGCGTTGACCGGGAGCCTCTATGGGCGGGTGTTGCTTGTCAAAACGCTGTTGTTTTTACCGATGTTGGTGCTCGGTGCGCTCAATCTGCTTCATACCAGTCCGACCATGCGGCGGATGGCCGAACAGGCAACGGGCGATGGCGGGTTGGTGCATCGTTTTCGGGGGCTGGTGAGTGCAGAAGTGGGGTTTGCGATTTTGTTACTTCTTTCGGTGGGGTTGTTCACTTCTGTGCCGCCCGCGCGGGCGATTGCGACAGAAACGACCATTCGCGAGACCGCGCGGGCAGACGATTTGGAAATTCAATTGGAAATTAACCCTGGCAAGGTGGGGATCAACACCTTTGAAGTGACACTCATGGCAGACGGTGCCCCTGTGACCGGGGCGAAGGAAGTGGGCTTGCAGTTTACCCCGACGGGCGTGGATTTGCCGCCCAGCCAGATTACGCTCGCCGAAATGGGGGAGGGGCGGTACCGCGCGGAGGGTGCGTTCCTCAGTTTGCCCGATACCTGGCAGGTGCAGACTTCTGTGCGGCGGGAAGGGCAGTTTGATGCGTTTGCCAACTTTACCGTGCCTGTAGGGACAACTGCCGCGACAGCCTACCCCTGGAACCGGGTGAATGGGATTTTGCTATTGGCGGGCGCGGCCCTGTTTTTGGTGGCGGTGCGCCCGTTGGAGCAAAAGAAAGCGCGGGCGTGGGGCACGGTGCGGGGTCCGGCGCTTGCCCTGGCAGTGGTGGCCGTGTTCGTGTTCTTTCTCCCTGCCAGCGTGGATGAATTGCTCGTGAACCCGATCCCGCCCAACCGGGAATCGGTGGCGGAGGGGCAAGCCTTGTATCGGGTGCAGTGTCTCTCTTGCCACGGCCCCACCGGGCGCGGGGATGGCCCGGTCGGGCTGACGTTGATCCCACCCCCGGCAGATTTGTACCAACACACCCAACCGGGCGTCCACCCCGATGGGCGTTTGTATCACTGGATTACCAACGGGGTCGCCCCCGATTCACAGATGCCTGTCTTCAAAGAGGTGTTGACCGACGAGGAGCGCTGGCATTTGGTCAATTACATCCGCACCTTTGCGCGCGGCGAAGAGGACTCAACCCAACCATGAAACCTGATATTTCTCGTTTGTTCCTGGCCTTTGGCCTTATTTTGTTCATTCTTTTGGGGAGTGCCTGCTCGGTAGAAATTTCCCAAACGCAAAGTGTCCCCACGCGAACGCCTGCGCCCCCCTCAGAGACGCCGCTCCCCACGCCCACCCCGACCCAGGCCCCCACCGAAACCGCCACCCTGCCGCCCACCGCCACCCAGCCGGGCGACCCTACCGTAACCCCCACCCCCTCCC
>JABWBV010000214.1 GCA_013359445.1 Anaerolineales bacterium
CCGCGATGGACTACGAAGTCAACATTGGTGGGTACAGCGGACCGTTTGTACTCGTCAGCAAAACCGAAGTCCATATTCCACGCTTTACGGGAGAAGTAGACAAAATTGATCGCCCGTTATCTGATGGCCCAGCCCCAGAAGTAACCAAGGCGCAAATCCAAGGGCCTATCTTCGAAACCCCGATGGGCGAACAGGCGTATGGTCTCGATGTCTTCCCCGGTTTGAACCTCGTTCAATTCCCGGATGTGGACGTCCCTGGCGCGATGAACCCGATCGGAAGTGTCCCCCAGTTCCACCCCGCAGGTGACTTCCTCAACGGTGATTTCTCCACGCTCTACGCGCTGGATTACGACACCAATGAGTTTGTTGCCATTGACACGGCCACCGGCGCACGAACCGTCATCGGCACCACAGCCCCCAACGGGAACTGGTCCGGGATGAGTGGTGCGACTGATGGGACACTATATGCGGCATCCTCCAACTGCGGTGTTAGTTCCACGCTTTATACCGTTGATCCGAGTGATGGTACGCTAACCACCGTGGGTGAAATTGGTTCAGGCACTTGTATCATCGACATCGCGATCAATGCCGACGGCGAAATGTTCGGCGTTGACATTGTGAGCGATAATCTCTATGCAATCGATCCCTCCACTGGCGCTGGCACTATCGTCGGCTCGCTGGGTGTGGATGCAAACTTCGCCCAAGGCATGGATTTTGAAGAAAATTCCGGTATTCTGTATTGGTCTGCCTACACCGCACAAGGTGAATTGCGGATCATTGATACTGCCACCGGAGCCAGCGCAAGCGTTGGTGCCTTCGCTGGGGGCGCTGAAATTGATGCGTTTGCCTTCACGACGGGTGGAAGTGGTGGAGTAGGCGGCTGGGCTTATGCCGTTCCTAACTTCGGCACAATCCCACCCTTCAGCGTGACGACCTTCGACCTTGTCTTCGATGCGACCTCCCTGTTCCAAACCGGCGATTACTTTGCAGAATTGTCGTTTGACGGCAATTTTGTGAATGACCCCGGCACCATGCCCCTCACCATGCACGTGAGTTGCCCAACCTGTGGCTTCCTCGCTGGCGACATCTACGATGCCTTCACCACTTCCCCGGTGGATGCAGATGTCTTTGTTTCCAGTTCTAACGGAACCGCCATTACCCTGACAGGTGTGGCAAGCTACAGCCTGGCTCTCCAACCTGGGACGTATGATTTCCTGGTCACGGCCAACGACTACTTCAGTGCGACCGCCTCCGTCGAATTAGCGGCGGGACAAACCGTCGTGACAGACTTCCCGTTGACCCCGATGGTTGCCGTCCTGGAATCCACCCCCGCAGGTTTCGAAACGACCCTCGTTCTCGGACAGGTGTTTACGGACACTCTGGTCCTCAATAACTCTGGTACGATCTCCTTCGACTACTCTCTGTCGGATGTCCAAACGGGTTCGCCGCTTGACACTCGAACACCAATGGCTGGAAGTATTCTGCTCGTAGATGATGATGACAACGGACCTGACGTGCAGGCCTACTACACCACCGTTCTGGATGCAATGGGTCTGTCCTACGACATCTGGGATACTGGCGGAAGCGACAACGAACCTGATGAAGCCACCCTGGCTGGATACGATACCGTTATCTGGTTCACGGGCGTTTCGTTTGGCGGCACCGCAGGCCCTGGGAGTGCGGGAGAAACGGCGCTGAGCACCTGGTTAGACAGTGGCGCCTGCTTCTTTATCAGCAGTCAAGATTACGTCTTCGACCGTGGTGTAACGACCTTCATGACCAACTACCTTGGCCTCGCTTCTGCAACCAGTGATGTTGGACAAACTACCGTAACCGGACAAGGCTCGCTCTTCACCGGCTTAGGGCCATATGGCTTGAGCTATCCCTTCTCGAACTGGAGCGATGAATTCACGCCTGATGGGACAGCCGAAGTAGCTTTCAGCGGAGATTTCGGAAATGCCGCGGTGAATAAACTCACCAGTAGCTACGCCACCGCCTTCTTGGGCTATCCGTTGGAAGCCATTGCCTCTGTGACCGACCAGGTCGATGTCATGTCCGCATTCCTGGATAGCTGTGCAACCGAAGCCCCCTGGCTGATCGAACTCCCCGCGACCGGTTCCGTAGCCGCTGGTGATTCCGCGACTGTCGAAATTGTTTTCGACACCTCGGTTATCACACAGACCGGTACATACACCGCCGAAATCCGCATCGATGGCACCTTTGATAACACAGCCTCCCCGGCAGTCGTCGTCATGCACGTCGTTGAAGAGGGTATCGGTGGAGTCGATCTCGGAGATTCGACTGGGGTTGGTGAACCCGACACAGTGGTCACCCACACCATGTGGATTACCAATACCGGTGACTACGCAGACGTCTTCACATTAGCCGTAGCTGGAAATACCTGGGTAACCGACATCTCTGCGACAACCATCGCCCTCGATCCGGGTGAGGTTGCCTACGTGATGTGCTTTGTCAGCATCCCCGCCGACGCGGCCGATGGTGACGAAGATACGGTCTCTGTCACGGTTACCGGCTCGTTTGACGCAGACGTTACCGACACAGGAACAGCCACGACCACGGCGGACGTGCCTGAACCTGCCACCTATGAAATTTACCTGCCGATCCTGAAAAAGCAATAACCTTGTTTTTTTAGGCGGATAAATTTCTCTAAAAAGCGAGGGCGCAATGTTGCGCCCTCGCTTCTTTTAACTACTGATAAGGAATTTTGGCTCTCCGCTTATAAAGGGAAATGGTCGATATTTCGGTGTATCCTCCCATTATTTCCGGAAGGGCCAGAATTTTCGGTTTCCCATGCGAGATTCTCGCCTTTGTGGTAAGCTAGAGGATACAAATTTCCTAAAAACCTCTATTCAACCCCTCCGCAAAAAACCATACGCATGACTCCCGAAACTATTGGACGCTACAAAATTGAACGACGAATCGGCCGCGGGGGAATGGCCATCATCTACCTCGCCCATGATCCCTCGATGAAGCGCCTGGTTGCGATCAAATTGCTTCCGCGCCAGTTAACTTTTGATCCTACTTTTCGGGCGCGGTTTCAGCGCGAGGTAGAAGTTATTGCCGCGTTGGAGCACCCCTCTATTGTCCCGGTTTACGATTTTGGGGAACAGGACGAACAACCCTATTTCGTCATGCGGTATATGCCTGGGGGTTCTTTGATTGACCGGTTGCGGTATGGAAATATTTCTTTGGCCGATTCTGCACGCATTGTCCGCCAGATTGCCCCCGCGCTCGACGAAGCTCACCGGAAAGGGGTCATTCATCGGGATATAAAACCCGGGAACATTCTCTTTGACGGGAATGAAAATGCCTATTTATCCGACTTTGGGATTGTCAAAATTAGCGGTGACGCCGGAACTTTTACCGGGAACAACATTCTCGGAACCCCGTCCTACATGAGTCCGGAACTTGCACGGGGTGACGCAGATGTTGATGGGACAAGTGATATTTATGCCCTTGGGGTTTTGATTTTCCGCATGTGGGCAGGGGTTCTGCCGTACACAGCCAACACCCCGCTCGGGATCGCGATGAAACATATCACCGAACCAATCCCGCGCATCCTCGATTACAAACCCGAATTGCCTCCTGATTGTGCCACGTTTATCGCCATTGCAATGGCCAAAGAACGCAAAGATCGTTTTAAGACTGCCACAGAACTTTCCCTGGCGTTAAATCGGATTGTGGACAATGAACAATTGGGCGATAAGGCTTCTTCCTCAACATTTCCCCTGACAAGGGAAAAGGAGGTGGATTCCCAAGCGATCACGGACCCTGGCACGCACGCCGCGGTGACGCAAAAACCCGCGCAAGCTGTTCACAATCTTCCGGTCCAGCCGTCTAGTTTTATTGGGCGACGGAACGAGCTTTCGCTGATTGCGGAGCGGTTAAGTGATGCGGCTTGCCGTTTGCTCACCCTGCTCGGGCCCGGCGGGATTGGTAAAACTCGTTTGGCCCTCCAAGCCGCCCGACAAGAGCTTTACAACTATCAACATGGGGTGTTTTTTGTGGCACTGGCACCACTCAGTTCGGCCCAATTTATCATTTCGACCATTGCCGAAACCATCAACTTTTCTTTCTATAGCTCGGAAGAAGATCATAAAGTTCAGCTGATCAATTATCTACGCAACAAAAGTATGTTGCTTTTACTCGATAATTTTGAACATTTGATCGCCGCTTCGGAACTGGTCGCAGAAATTCTGCAAAACGCGCCTGAGATAAAATTTTTGGTAACATCTCGGGAACGGTTAAATTTACAAGAAGAGTGGGTGCTTAATATTCCTGGGATGCAGGTCCCGCCGGAAAACGATATTGACGCGGCAGATGATTTTGCCGCGATGCAATTGTTTTTGGATCGGGCACGAAAAGTCAAACCTGGGATAGCCCTTAGCGAGACCGATAAACGTTATGCAATTCGCATTTGTCAGTTGCTGGAAGGGGTGCCTTTGGGGATTGAACTTGCGGCGGCGTGGGTTCGATTGCTCTCCACACAAGAAATTGCCACGGAAATTGAGCAGAATTTAGACTTTTTGACCACTTCTTTGCGGAATGTTTCCCAACGTCATCGAAGTTTACGGGCGGTGTTTGAGTATTCCTGGAATCTTCTAACAGAAACCGAACGAGAGGCTTTCACAAAGTTAACGGTATTCCGCGGGGGGTTTTCCCGGCAAGCGGCGGCTAAAGTGGCTGAAACCTCGCTTTTTCATCTGTCTACGCTGGTCGATAAATCTCTCCTTCGAAAAAATACGCATGATCGATACGATATGCTGGAAGTGTTGAAACAGTATGGGGAGGAGAAATTTGAAGAAAGTCCCCTTGTCAAAGCACAGGTCGAAAGTCTGCACAGTGCTTTTTTTGCCTCTTTCTTACACCAACGCGAAGATGCCCTGAAAGGTGGCGATCAAAAAACGGCACTGGATGAAATTGGGGCTGAAATTGAAAATATACGACTGGCGATTCAATGGGCGATTAAAAATCGACGGTACGCCACCCTTTCGCAAGCTATTGAAGGGTTTTATCGCTATTTTGAAATTCGCGGATGGCTTCGAGAAGGGGCCGCCATTTTGAGCAGTATGTCGGACAGTTTGCGCGAGAAGTATGGCGGCACCGAAACGTTGGAGGAGGAAATGCTTCTCCACTACAGTCGTGTGCTCGCTCGTTTGGGTGCGTTTTATTATCGGTTAGGGAATCATGCTGAAGCCGAGAATGTGCTTCGTAAAAGCATCAACGTCACGCGGACAATCACCGCGCGAACCGACCTCGCATTCGCCCTCACCTATTTAGGAGCGGTGGCCTACTTGCGCCTTAATTTTAGCGAGGCGCGGGAGCAACTTCACGAGAGTTTGAGCATTTATCGGGAGGTGGGCGACCAGTTGGGGATGGCGTTGGCCTTGCATCACCTGGGGTTGGTGGCGCGTGAGGCGGGTGATTTAACGCTGGCTCGTCAACTTTTTCGAGAGAGTCTGGAAAACAATCGGGCCGTCAGCAATCGGTTTGGGGTGTCGATTTCTCTGGATGCACTGGGCACGATTGCCCGTGCGCTCAACGAACTGGAAGAGGCCAAACGCCTCCATGAAGAAAGCCTGGCAATTCGGAAAGAGTACAATGATCGGTGGGGCATTGCCACCTCATTGGATGGGTTGGGGCAGGTTGCGTTGGAAATGCGGAATTTTGTTCAGGCACAAACTTTGTTTGAGGATAGTGCGGATATTTACCGGGAAATCGGGGATCAACGCCGTTTGGAAAAAACACTGGAAAATATCCAACAAGCCGGGAAGGCTTTGCGAACTTAACCGACTGAGCATATCCCCAGACTCAGAGAGGAATCACCCCGAAAAAAGGATGGAAGGGGCTTAATTAGGTTTCAAATACCCATCCACAAGTGCATCAAAATCCAATAATTTCCCTTGATTTAGACCTCGTTGAATCTCGTTTTCCGGTAGGGCTTGCCGCAAAAGTTCGAAGACTGGTTCGGCATCTCCGCGGATGTTTTCATCTTGTCCGGCGGGGTGATTAAGCACGGCTCCTAATAAGGCAAGGGCCTTCGTCGCTTCTTTTTCGAATGCGTTGATCCACGCCATGCCAATTAATCCTGTTAGAACGTTACTAACGACTTTTCGAATGTGTCCATCCCGCATAATTTCAAGAAAATGTCGTCCGGCTTCTTCGGTTTCACCGGATTGCATGGCGGCAAAGCCTAAATTGCCCTGTGCAACCGTCGCCAGGGCAGGCTCGCCAATGATGCGCGCGATGGAGAGCGAACGGTGATAGTGGATACGCGCCTGCACGAAATTGCCCTCTGCCCGCCAAACTTCACCCTCGTTGAGCAGGAGGGTGGCTAAGCGTTCTTGGTTGCCCACTTCGTTGGCGAGTTTTTGACCCTCGGCAAAATACTGATGGGCGGCGGAATTATCTTTCACGCGCATGGCATTGACACCCAATCCTAATAATGCGTTGATCGTTTGGGTTACATCCCCCGCTTGGCGGGCGAATTCAAGGCATTCCCGGTAATGGGCATTCGCCTGCTCAAAATCACCTTCCAAGCGCCATTTGACCACACCTAATCCGTAATGGGCGCGGGCCTGGGCCAAAAGGTCTCCGGTTTCCACGGCAAGGGCCAGACTTTCGACGAGGAACCGGTCGGCCTCGGGGAGTTGGCTGACCCGGATTGCAATACGGCCCAACTGATAGAGGGCGTTTGCCTGTCCAAGTTGATCGCCCAACGCGCGGGCCAGGTTGAGGGCGACCATCAGATTTTGTCGGGCTTGCTCATAATTTCCCAACAACCATAAAATCTCGCCCATGCGGACTTCAAGCTCAACTTGAAGGGCTTCCGCGCCTTTTTCAAAGAGAAGAAGCGCACGCGCCTTTTCATAAAAAACGAGGGCTTCGGAAAACGCACTCACCTGCTGGGCTTTTTCACCTGCTTTTTGCAGGTAATGATAGGCCTTCTCGTTTTCTCCGGCGAGAGAAAAATTCTCTGCGATGGTGGCTGTGTATTCATCGGCACGCTCACCACTCATCTGAATTAGCCACTCCGCGACTTTGGCATGATAGGCACGGCGCTGGCGTTGCAGTAAACTTTCTAACACGACATCCCGCAACATTTGGTTGGCAAAAATAAACTCGCGCGTGCCTGCAAACGCTGAGTCTTCGCGCGGAAATAAAATATCGCGTTTAACAAGACCTTCAAGAGATGTCTCGACATCAATGACCAGGCCATCGGCTGGCTCAAGGGCTTGAAGAGCCTGATCCCAAAAGATGCGCCCTATCACCGCCGCACGTTGAAGGAGCATACGTTCCGGGGGGAAGAGGCTGTCTAACTGCACTTGAATAAGGCCGGTTAACGTCGGGGGGACACGCACTTTGGATAACCGTCCTAGTTCTACCCGCCAGGCCGGGTCATCTTTGACAATGACTCGATCTTCCAAGAGCACTTTGACCAATTCTTCCATCATAAAAGGATTCCCTTCCGAACGATCTACTAACAAATCGCGAAGTTCATCGGGAATCACCTCTACTTTTTGCAAGATTTCTCGCACAAGCTGGCGGCTTTCGCGATTGCTCAATGGACGGAGTTCCATGCGGGTGTGGTAAGGTTGACCACTGCCCCAGGTTGGGCGGCGCGCATAAAATTCCGGGCGGGCCAGGCAAACGATGAATAAGGGCAGTTTTTGGTTTTGGCTAACGATGTAATGGATGGCATCCAGAGAACTTTCATCTGCCCAGTGAAGGTCTTCCAACCGGATGACCGCCGGGGCGGCCTGATTTGATCCCGCGGTCTGTGCGCGTCCCGAAGTGAGATGGATGAAAAATTGCTCTAAATAATACAGGGCTTGTTTTTGAAATTGTTTGGCATCTGACAAGACCCCGGCGAGGTGAGGACTGTCCGAAAAATCGTAACCCAACAACTGCCCGAGGAAGTGCGCCGCCCGTTCATCCGCCGTCCCGGTCAGGCGTTGGATGCCCGCATCCATTTTTTGACGGACCACCGCGGGACTATCGCTATCCTGGATTTCAAAGCGGAAGGAGATCACGTCCCGCAAAAGGGAATAGGGTTGTTTGGACATCTCCGGGGTCGCGCGCCCCTCAAAAACCCAGTAAGTGACCTCTTCCAGGTCGCCCCAGTTGACGAATTCGTACAATAATCGGGATTTTCCAAGCCCCGGTTCACTGACAATGGTGACGACTTGGGTTTCGCGGTCTTCGACTGCGGCGTAGAATAGCTCTTGCAATTGATCGAACTCTGCTTTTCGGCCAATCATGCGCGTCTCTACGCCTTCGACCCCGCGCGTATTTTTACGAAAGGCGCGCGGTTTGACCGACCGCACGAGGTAGGTTGGAATGCGTTCTTTTTGCCCGCGCATCCGCAAGGGATCACAAACCTCGAAGTTGAACACCCCTCGCACCAGCCGGTAGGTGTCGTGGGAGATCAGGATACTTCCCACGGGGGCCATTCGCTCCAAACGCTGAACGATGTGGGTAGTGGAGCCACTCACCGTGAAATCTTTGGAATCAGCCGGGCGAGATAACAAGATAGGGCCGGTATTGATGCCCATTTGCATGGGAAGGGGTTCGTCCGGGTCTTCGCCATCGAGATATTCGCGGAGGGCCAGTTGCATTTTGAGGGCGGCACGAATGGCACGTTCGGCATCGTCTTCGTGGGTGATGAGCGCGCCCCATAAGGCCAGGGCTTTGTCGTAACTTCGGGTAAAGATTTTTCCGCCTAAATCGGTGATGATCGTCTCAAATTGGTCCCAAAGTTGGATGAGGGTGATGCTGGCGGTGCGCTCGAAATCCATTTCCAGAATTTCCGCGAACTCGGCAAAATTTGCATATAGCAGGGTGACCAGTTTATATTGATTATGCGAGCTAGAATGGGAACTGGAGTCGCTTAGTGAGGCCAGGCTCAGGGTGTGCGGGGAGTCTTTTTTGTGAGCGAATTGGGCCGCGGTGAGGGTTAAGGTTTCGGGAACTTCCCCAAAGGCAGAGGCCAGGGCTTCGATCAACTCGCCCGCACGTTGATAACGGTCGGCAGGGCTTTTCGCCATGGCTTTTTGGAGGATGGCATCCACCGAGGGAGGGAGGGTGGTGTTTCGTTCGACTGCGCTGGGCACGGGTTCTTGAAAATGTTGAAGCAACATACCCATCGCAGTAGGGGCGGCAAAGGGTAATTCCCCGGTCAACATTTGATATAAGATCACGCCTAGGGAGTAAATATCCGCGCGCTGGTCGATTTCATCTTCGCCCATGCCTTGTTCGGGGGCCATATAGGCCGGGGTGCCCATGACCATCCCGGCTTGGGTTAATTCCCGCACGCCGCTATCGCTCGCGCGATCCACTAATCGGGCCAGGCCAAAGTCGGTGACATACACATTGCTGTCCCGGTCGATCATAATGTTGGAGGGCTTAATGTCCCGGTGAATCACCCCTTGTCGATGGGCGTAATCTAGAGCGGAGGCGATTTGGCGGAGCAGTTTGATGATTTCGCCATAGGTGAGTGGCTCTTGGTTGAGCAGTTCCTTTAGCGTTCCCCCGTCGAGCAATCGCATCACAATATAAGGAGGATCGTTGATCCCGTCAAAGTCGTACACGGGCAGGATATGAATGTGCTCCAGCCGCGCGACCATGCGGGCTTCCCGTTGAAACCGGGCAACCGCATCGGGATTCTCGTCAAAAGAACCGCGCAAGACTTTAATCGCAACGTACCGGCCTACATTGGGCTGGAACGCCCGATAAACCGTTGCGAGGCCCCCTTTACCGATTTCTTCGATGATCTCATAAGAACCTAGTTTAGTGCCAATCATGTTATAAAAATATGGGAATGATTTATTTTATCAAATCTCGCGCGAAACCGTTGAAGGAAACAGCTATGACCTTTGCCCCATCCCCCAGAATGGTAGGACTTCCGGCGAATGATGTGCGAATGTGTTCGATTCCAGGGAGTGGATTGCCCAGACGATTAGGGATTAGGGTGACGAAATTTCTTCAAGGAGACGCTTTTCAAACTCGTCCAACCGCACATCCCGCCCCAAAACCACTAAAATATCGCCCTCGTGCAAACGCTTATTCATATCGGGGTTGAGACGAACCTGCTGTTGATATTCCCCACTTTTGGAATGGTTTTCGATCAGGCCTAAGACGTTGAGACCATACCGGTTACGAATCCGCAAATCCACTATGGTTTTGTTCTCCCAATGAGAAGGAATCGAAACCCGCCGGACACTGTACCCAGGCAAAATTTGTCTTTCGTCATATTTTTCCCGCTGGCTACGATAGATGCTAACATCCAACGCCAATAACACGGTCACGATCAAACAGATCAAAGCGGGGAGTAAGTAGGGTGCGCCAAACACCTCTACCACAAAAAGCATGGCCGCCAGGGGAACGTTGGCAATCGAAACCAGGCTCGCCGCCATGGCCGGAATAAT
>JABWBV010000215.1 GCA_013359445.1 Anaerolineales bacterium
CGGGGATGGCCCATTCGCGGGAGAGGGTGTAGGGATATTCGGGGCCAACGACGGCGTTGTTGGCGGTGATGATGTAGCCTTCGGGCGGGTTGAAGGCGAAGGGGAGGTCTTCAAATTGGACGTAGCCCTGCCATTCATAGTCGTCCGTCCAGCCGGGGACGGGTAACATGCCGTCGTGGCCTTCGTTGCGGATGGGCATCCAGCCGGGAGTCTGGTAGCCGATGTTGCCTTCGATGTCGGCGAAGACGAGGTTTTGGGCGGGGACGGCGAAGACGCTGGCGGCGCGGCGGAATTCTTCCCACGATTGGGCACGGTTGAAGCCGAGGATGGCGGAGTAGGTGAAGCCCGGTTCGAGGGCGGTCCAACGTAGGGAGAGGGCGTAGTCGTTGGGGAGTTCGATCCCCGCGTCGGTGGCGAAGTCGGTGAGGGAGACGTCGGTCATGATCGGGCCGTGGCGGGTGTAGCGCACGGTCATTTCGACGGGGTCGCCGCCCGCGACTTCGATTAAGACGGGGACGAGGTCCATGTCCACCCATTCACCGTTGACTTCGTACTGGTTGGGGTTGGCGGGGTTGATTTTTTCGATGTAGAGGTCCATCACATCGGGGCCGACGTTGGTGAAGCCCCAGGCGATGCGGTCATTGTGGCCGATGACGATGCCGGGGGAGGCGGAGAAGGCGAAGCCATCCAGATCGTAGGGGCAGGCGTCGGTTTTGGGGGCGCAGTGCAGGCCGACTTCGTACCAGATGGAGGGGAGTTGTGCGCCGAGGTGGGGGTCGTTGGCGAGGAGGGGCATGCCGGTGTCGGTGAGGTCGCCGCCGATGACCCAACTGTTGGAGCCGATGCCGTCGAAGCCGCCGCCGCGCCAGGTGTCGAGGGCGGCGGTGTCTGTACGGAGGGTGTTAAAGATCGGGAACAGCGACCCCGCGAGGGTCGGGTAGGTTTCGCCGGAGGTGCTCGCCCCGGTCAGGTGGGGATTGGGGACAATGAGCGGGCGGTTTTCAAAGTCATATTCGGGGAAGAGGAATTCCACCTGTTCCTGGGTGAGGATTTTGAGGAGCATGGCGCGGTCGAGTTCGGTTTCCATGTTGCCGCGCAAGTCCCAGGCCATCGCTTTGGGCCAGGCGAGGGTGTGGATGGGACGCCAGTCTTCGGGGTAATAGTTGGGGTTGATGATGGGGAGGAAGACGTATTCGTAGCTGATTTGGATGCTGGAACGTTCGGAGAGGTAGGCATTGACGCCTTCGGAAAAGGCTTCGAGGACGGCGAGGGTGCCGTCGTCGAGCATGTTGAGTTCTTCTTGGGCGACGCGTTCCCAGCCGAGGGTTTGCAGGTATTTATCGGTTTCGAGGGTGTTTTCGCCGAGCAGTTCGGAGAGGCGGCCCACCGCTTGATGCCGCCAGAAGTCCATTTGCCAAAAACGATCCTGGGCCTGGACGTAGCCCTGGGCCATGAATAGGTCGTGTTCGGTGGTGGCGTAGATGTGGGGGACGCCGTAGCTGTCGCGGTAGACATCTACGGGGCCGTCGAGGCCAGGGAGGGTGATTTCGCCGTCAATTTGGGGGAGCGATTGACGTTGGAGGACGGGGACGATGATGACGCCCGCAATGGCGAGAATGATGAGGAGGGTGAGGAGGACGAAGAAGAGGCGTTTGAGGAATTTCATAGAGGGGGTCCTGAAGGGGGATTTTTAGTAGTCAGTATTCAGTAAAAAGACTGACTACTGATTACTGAACACTGAATGTTGACCACTCGTTACTGATCCAGTGAGCTTGAATTTCGTTTTCGGGGTTGCGGCGGGGTTCGCGGCGTTGGAAAAGGGGGAGAATGAGGGAAAGGAGGAGCGAGAGAATGACGAGGAGGGTGATGATCGTCCAGACCACCCGTTTGAAGGCAGTGAGGAGGGGGTGCGGCGGGGGGCGTTCGTCTATTTCGGGGGGGAGGAGGGGATCGGGGGCGTACATTGGGTGCGTGATGCGTGATGCGTGATGCGTGATGCGTGATGCGTGATGCGTGATGCGTGAAATGATAATGGGTTCTACGTTTTACGTTCTCCCAGGGCGACGGCGGTGGCGACGGCGTAGATTTCCGTGTGGCTGAGGCTGATGGCCCAAGTCGTCAGCCCTTCTTTTTCAGCGAGGTCTTTGGCGTAGCCGTGCAGGTGGAGAACGGGTTCACGGTTGGGGCCGCGGAGGATTTCGATGTCTTTCCATTGGACGTTGCCGATGCCTGTGCCAAAGGCTTTGGCGACCGCTTCTTTGGCGGCCCAACGCGCGGCCAGGGAGTCGATCCGGTCGCCGACTTCGGCCAGTTCGCGGTCGGTGAACACGCGGGTGCGGAAACGGTCGCCGTGTTTGTCGAAGGCTTCTTGGAGGCGGGAAATTTCGATGAGGTCAATGCCAGTGCGGAGGTTCATGGGGGTATTGTATTCGTTTCTTCACATTCGTGGGAGAACTTTGTGGCCCAACAAACGGCGTGCCTCGCCCCGTGGAAACTGAAAGTAGCCGCGCAAGAAACGCCTTTCACCCAAATTCAGAATTGCTACTCTGCCACACAAATGTTTTGATTCAATCTAGGTGAGATGGTAGAATCCCCACATGATGCTAGGCACAAATACGGTCGTTCAAGCCCCTACTGAAAAAATTTCAATGCAGGATCGGTTGAGTACCTATATCGCCGCCGCTTACCAACTGCTCGCCCTGATCATTTTCGCCATCGTACCCGTTCTGGCCTTCAACTGGATCAGAACCCCCTTCATTGGAGCCTTTATCGAACATACGATGCTGGCCAATGGTGTGGCCCCGCAAACCCCGAGTGCCTGGCCTGCCTACGCCCAGGGGTTAAGTAAATTTGGGCAACAGCTAACCCACATCAACGAGGAACGCATCACCACCCCGCAAGAGATGCAAACCGTCCTCAAAACGTATGCTGTGGGGGATACCGTCATACTCACCTACCTCGACGTCGAGGGCATTCAAAGAGAAATGGAGGTCGTCCTCCAGGCTTTTCCCGTCACCGATCAAATCGCCTTTTTATACGTGCCCTACTTCACCGGGTTGGTCTATCTGATCTGTAGCATTTGGGTTTTTACCCTGCGCCGAAACGATGCCGCCGGACGCGCCTTTGTAACCTTTGCCACATCCGTCGCTCTGACTTTGGGTACGCTCTTCGACCTATACACCACCCAACGTCTCATCCATTTTTGGACATTTGCCATGGGGTTGAGCGGGGGCGGCATGTTAATTGTGGCTCTGGTCTTCCCGGAAAACATGGAGATTGTCCGAAAATACCCGGCCTTGCGGATGCTCCCCCTCCTACCGGCTTTTTATGTCGTCTTTGCCGCCTTCCCCACCCTCTTTAACTTGACCAACCCCCGGGCTTATGCCAACGCCTGGAGCCAGGAATACGCATACAGCGGCCTGGCGATCTTAATCTTCCTGGTTTCCGCGGGGTTCCGTTACCGCACCTCTCGCTCCCCCATCACGCACGAACAAGCCCGCATCATCTTGGTGGGGTCGGCCATCGCGTTCGCCCCAGTTGGCGTCTATTTCATCTACCAATCCTTTTTCAATAAAATCCCGTTTCCCCCGGTGGTTCTCGTCCCCCTGGTAGCCTTCCCCGTCGCGACCGCCTACGCCATTTTACGATACCGTCTGCTCAACACAGACTACATCTTCAGCCGCGTCACCCTCTATGCCGCCCTCACCATCCTCGCGATGACAACCTACGTCCTCCTGGTTTGGGGGAGCACCCTCCTATTGGGCCAGGCCATCAACGCCAATAACCCCATCCTAGTAGGGCTAATGGTGTTTATCATCGCCCTCGGCTACAACCCCCTCAAAGAACGCCTCAAAACCCAAGTCGACGCCCTCTTCTTCCGCGGGCGCGCCATCTACCAGGAACGCCTCCAAACCTTCAGCCACGATCTCACCCGCTCCGTCGAACTCCCCAAAATCATCGCCCTTCTGCGGGAATACATCGATCAGAACCTCAAACCCCTCCAGGTTCACATCTTCCTCTACGACCCCCTCAGCGATCAATACGCCGCCACCGCTGGCCCCGACAACAAACTCACCACCGATTTACGCTTCTCCGTCAACGGGGCACTCTCCCAAGCCCTTTATGAACCCAACCCTGTCTTTTTAGGCGACTCCGAACGTATCCCCGCCAACCTACAACCGGACCGCGCCCGCCTCGCCCTGTTAGGTGCCCAACTTTTTATCGCCATGCCCGGCACCCAACATCTTACCGGGTGGCTCGCCCTTGGCCCACGCCAAACCGGCGAACCCTACACCCGACGCGATCTGTCATTTGCCGTTTCCCTCGGCGAACAAGCCGCCCTGGCCATTCAACGGGCACAAGTCGTGTTCGATTTACAACGCCGGGTGCATGAAATGAACGTCTTGGGGCGGGTAGCCCAAGGGGTCAACGTCACGATCAACTTTGACGACATTCTGGAATTGGTCTACGCCCAAACCATCCAGGTGCTCAAAGCCCAGCACGTTCGCATTACCCTCTTCAACAACACCACCCAAACCTTCTACCATGTTTTCTACCTGGACAACGACGAACGGTTAGACGATTACGAAAACCGTCCCATTCCCGACGGGTTGGGCCTGGAACAGGACGTAGTCCGCGGTCAGCGTGCGGTCATCACTGAAGACTATCTGCGGGAATGCCGCCATCGCGGGTACGTGCCCGCCCTGCAAGGGATCTACGCCTGGATCGGGGTGCCGCTCAATACCGGGAACGAAACCATTGGGGCCATCAGCCTGGGCAGTACCGACCCTGCCACCGCCTACACCCGCGAACAACAGGATATTCTCCAGGCGATTGCCGATCAAGCCGCGGGGGCCATCATCAAAACCCAACTGCTTGATGATCCGTTCGAGCCCATGTCGCTGGAGCACATGATTCAGCTCGTGGGCCAAAACCCCTGCCACCTCTTCGGCATTCTCCGCTTTCTTCATCAATCCGGTAAACACGACGATGTAGCCGCCCGGCAGCGCGAAGGCATTGACCACGTCACTCTTCACGACCGTGATAGTGAAAGTGTACGGATTATTCGGAATCGGTTTGGCCAGACGATGAACCATCTCCGTGACGGCGTCGACCACCGGGCCTTCTCTGACTGCATCCTGATGAACCAGAAAATCACGATAGGCTGATTCTCCTAGTTTTTTCTCCCATTCGACGGGGATACGATCGACGGCGAGTTCAACAAGCACATCGCTCCCAAACCAAAGCCCCAGCACCAGCGCCACAAGGGCGGCCCCCACCACTGTCCACACGGCCCGATGCCGCTGCCGAGCCTCACGAACTTGGGCTGCCGCTTGTTCAAGCGGCATGGTTAAGTGATCAGGCGCCGCTTGTCGAAACGCACGGATCACATCGGAGTTTTTCAGATACAGGGTTCGTTGCCCGGCCGGACCGCTCCATGTCAGGACCAACTGATCGTGATCCAACCCACCCGCTGAGACAGTCAGCGTCGAAAACGGCACTGTTTCCGATCCGCTCTCCCCTCCGTCATGATCTGGAGGAAAGGTAATCGTCAGCCCATGCCCTTCCATATGAACAAGGCAGGGAATTCCACTCGCAGGAAACTCATCGCCGAAATAGAGTGCATTGGGATGAAAGTCGGTCATGGCAAGGTTCTGGATTGATTCGCCAACGACGGAATATTCTCGCGCGGATGCTTAAACTGCGCGGCCGACAAGGCCGCAGGCAAGAAACAACCGGAGGCGTGATGGTTTCCACCCTCCCACCCCGAGCCGCCAAGACAGCCCCTTCCTCGCCTGAGGCACGCTGAGGACTGCTTCGAACCGAAAACGAAGTTGGTGGTTAGTTTCAGCATCCGCTATTCGGAAACAGGGATGAACTGTCGTACCCATGCACCGAAGCCGCCGGGATTCCGGCTTTGAATAAACACAACCCCAGGCCCGCGGAATCGACAGACAAAGCCCTCTCCCGATGTAAAGCTGGCCACCCATCCAGACGTGGCCTTTTCGATGTTGTACGATGTGGTGGATGACCAGGCCACCAGATGACTATTGTCGACAATATATTCCTGCCCGGGCTTCAATTCGATCTTGTGAATGGCGCCGAAGCTGTTCAGCACCAACATGCCCTTCCCGCTTATCTTGAGGAGAAAGAACCCCTCCCCGCCCAATAACCCGCGAGTCATACTCTGCATCTGACTGTCGATGCTGACTCCATCGGCACCGGCAAGGAATCCATCTTTCTGCACCATATATTCGTTCACGCCGTCGAGTTCAAGAATCACCACCTCGCCGGGCACCGTCGAAGCCAGCAACACTTCGCCGGCGCCCCGACTCGCACGGAGGGTCTGAAAGAAAAACTTCTCGCCCGTCAGAAACTTCCGTGACAGCGCACCCAGAAATCCGCCTTCCATTTTGCTTTCGATATCAATAGTCGGAGAACAGGCCACCATCGCGCCTGATTCCGCCTTGATCTTTTCTCCTTCGGCCAACTCAATCCGCACCATCGGAAACGCACCGGGATACAAAATCTCGCTCTTCATTCTATCTCTCCTCCCTTTATTCTTCCTTTAATCCTTGGGCAGAGCAGGTCGATGTCTCGTTGCGCGCATGCACGGAGCACCTCCCGCTGCTCAGCGATCCAAATAATTCCGGCGTGCGCGGTGTGCGAGCAGAAGACACGACCTGCTCTGTCCATCCTCACGCCGTCACCCATCCATACACCCTTCGGCTTGGCTCTGGTCCTTCCTCCAGGTAGCTTATGCGGAGCCGGCCCAGGGCGTCACGCGGCACCTCGTGTCGCGTTGTCTCCACATCAATCCCAAACAGCTTCGCCGCATTGAGACCAAAGATGCGCTCTTTGACCTGCCTGGTCAACGGTTGATAGCGGTGTTCGTGGATCAATGCTTCGGGAATCTGGAATCGTCGAAAGGCTTCGATTTGCCATTGTGGTGTTCCATACCAGATCGAATCCGTCCCCCACAAGACATGGTCGACGCCGAACGCGTGAATGAGCCGTCCCAGCAAATGCGCACAGATCAACGGATACGTGGTCACCAATTGCGCAAACGTCGACCCCAGCTCCATATAGATGTTGGAGATGCCGGGCTCCTTCTCCTTCATGAGACAAAATTCGGTGGTCCATGGGATTTCACCTGTTTTCGAAAAGACCTGATCAATTGACGCCACTCCTCGGAATCCTGAGTGATACACGAGAAAATCGAGATCAGGAAAGTCCTTGGCCGCCATGATCAAATCTCTCGGATGGTTGTAGTCCGGTACGGGGCCCAATGGAAGCCCCTTGTGAACACAGATCCGCTTGACCCGGAGCTTTCTCGCTTGCTCCAGCATGGGATAGGCAATCCGTTCATCATCCATTCGCCAGCCGCGGTCGAACCCCTTCGGGCAGGATCCGGTATAGCACTTCCAGGCGTCGACCTTGAGCGTTTCAGCCTGCATGGCCATGAAGTCCAAATCCGCCGCACCCAACTGCGGCGTCACCAGACCATGGGCCAACATCCGTTGTGAGCCGGCTAGGCGATTGATCTCGTCTCGGATATGGGCCATCTCTTTCGGCGGGACCACGGCCTCTTGTGGGTAGGGACCAGGCGGCGTACTGATCAAACCGATCGCAGTTTCACTGTCAAAGAAGACTTCCTTGACGAAATTCCTCCAGGACAAATCGTCAATGGTACCCCGATCACCGGTCAATCTTGGGTTGAGCCCGGATTCACGAATGGACTTTCTCAAGGCCAGCAACGCGTGCTTGGACACCGCGCCTTTGCGATGAGCTTCGGCATCGGTGGGATCATAGCCGGATCCGACATAGTGGGTTTGCACGTCGAAGATAAAATACGGTGCGCCCTGTTGCTCCGCGAACGCTGCGGACTCGAAGAGCTCGACGGCTCCGATATTGAAAAACTTACCAAACACGGTGTTCATGGCCAGCAACGCCGCCGTCATCCCACCCATTGAGTTCAAGAACTCTCGCCTGGTCACTCCACTGCGCGTCACCGCCCGTTCCATCAGACTTGCGGCCACCTGCTCGATATGGTTCTGCCGCCTCGTCTGGAGAATGGGGCGGAACTCCTCATTCGAGACGATCTGCGTCGGAATTCTCGTTGGGCAAGTCAAGCCCTTCCTCATGATGCGACCGCCCGGACAACGATTGGTACGTGCTCCATGACTGTCCCTTCACGGTGGGTCAAGCGGTGATTGTGTGAAATACTCCGCACACTGTCAAGCATGCGTCGGTGTGATCAGATTTCTCGCGTGAAGGATGAAACACCGAAAATCCGTGAAGCGTCGTACGTGAAGAGTGAAGCATCCGAATTCCGAAACGAGATACGCTTCACGTTTCACGCTTCACAAGCAACGCATAGTGCTGCAGCGGCCTGCGGGGGTGACGGGGGATGCGCTTGCGAACACTGTACGCAATGCACTCGGGCAAGACTTATCTCGATTTCGATGAAGAGGCGGAGGATTTGTCCTGGTTGGCGGAAGTAGACGCGAAGGGGATCTCGACGACTACATCCGCTTGCGGATCGGCATCTTGATCTTTCCCATCGTGACCGACACTGTAGAGCAGCCCCTTCTTCTGATTCACCAACATCGGAAGGCCTGTATACGGATCGTAGAAATTCTGTCCCGCCTTGGCGATCTTATTGAGAAGATCACCCTCCGAGGAGCCACGTCGCAGCCATGCTTGCAAGCTCGCGAGTCTGAGATGGGCGTCCGTATCGATGATCAGTCCGTTATACACATCCCATTGCGGCAGCGGGTCGACTCCGACCACATTCTCAATAGGGTTGATGAGATAATCCATCACGCCGGCGGCCGGAAAACGCACATGGTCTTTCCACTTGGGGAGGGAGCCATACTGCTTTTCACCGGTCGCTTGGTACGACACTTCATAATATTTGGCATAGTCATTAAGGCGACGCTGTTTCGGTAAGGGCAAGGCCGATGCGACCATCGCGGATATCGCCTGCCCCTCGGCTCTCGCAGCTTGTAGCCGGCTCTCATAGGTCTTCTCAGCCGAAACCAGTTCACTCTGCATGGGCCACCGTAACGACAGCTCCCCTTGATCGAGGGGTCGCACAAACTTGGCGATGCGCCCCAGATGTTTTGTCTCAAAGTCCGATCGAATGAGCAGGCCCGATGCGAGGGCGATGTCGTCGTTGATGGCTTGCAATGCCAACATCTTCACGGGCAGTGTCCGCGCTTGGCTCAACACGACTCGCCACATTTCCATGTCGGTTTCCAATCGCTCCACGCCCATGTCCGCTCCTTGCACAAACCCGTCCGCCACATGCAGTTGGTGGGCAAACACCATCGCTCCGCAGGGGAGGCTGACAGGCCGACCGTAACCCCAATCCTCGAACGGAAGTTTTTGCCACTGGCGATATCGTTCGAGCACCACCTGCTGTTGACTGCTCCATCCCTGGATGGTCTGCTGCTGTGATTTGAATTGGCCGATCGGATCGGATCCGCGAACCCATCCACGCATCGCACCGGTGGACGCACTGGACCGGCCACCCGCTTCCGTCCCGGGAGTTCCAAAGCAATCCAATGCAGTCGTACTGTCGCCGATTGCAGATTGCCGCTCAACTCCAGTGCGAAAAGGGTCCTGCCCCACGGGCGCGTCCATCCCGACCAACAGCGTGTACCCATTCTTCTGCGATCCGGAGAGGGTCTGTTGTGGCGTCGTCGTGAAACTTTGAAATGTCGGTGACGGCGGTTCCTCCATGACCATCCATGTCAATGCAAGCCCCCCGATACCGAGCACAATACATATCCCCACGAGCGCTCCGACTCCGATAACGGTCGTCACGATAGCGTGTGTCGTGGAAAAGCCGGTACGAAGCAGACCGGTGACTGCCGCTCCGACCCCCTTCAGCATTCCAGTAGATTTCTGAGTCTGCTTCGCCTCTTCCACCCGGATTCTTGTCTCTGGAGCTCGACGGATTCCTGGAGAGTCAACGAGCGCCTCACTGCCAGCGGACACTTCCGGCAAGGGTCGACTGACTTCCTCCTGTTCAGGGCTTTCCGGAAGTGCTGATATACCGGAGGCGGCGGTAGGGGCTCCGCTTACTCGCGTTGAGACATCGATCTTCATCCGCGTGTGTTGAGGAGGCACGGGTTCAGAAACTGGAGATCGTGCTTGAACATGCGCCACCTCCGGCGACACCTCGTCATGAGGCAACGCCGATGCGTCTCGCCGATTCTCGGACGAAACCCAATTTTTCTCGACGAGGTACTCAGTCTCGCTTCGTTCGATTGGTGCCGATTGAAGAAAATGAATACGCTCGATCTTCTCGCGTGGGACTTCAGCAACCGGTAGGGAGGGATGCGCCTGGAATTCAGGCTGGGGACTCTTGTCATTCTCCTCAGGAGCGGCATCTCCACGGACCTGCTCACGGTCTGTGGCGACTTCATCAGGTTCAGGAC
>JABWBV010000810.1 GCA_013359445.1 Anaerolineales bacterium
CTTCAAATCCACCGATAACGGCCAAACCTGGATCGAAATCCAAACCGTCCTTCTCCCGTAAGCAACTGCCTTTGCCTCAAATCTTTTTGCCCTACATTAGCCATCATTCTGTCTCTCAGCTGATGGGTTGAGCAGGGCTATAAGGACTTCTTCCAGCGAAGGCGTGGCGGATGCATCTTTGAACGGAGCCAGTCTCCGATAGATGTCCGCCGCGCCTTCGTGAAACGCACCGGGCATCCCTGCGGCCTGAAAGGTGGCGGCGATTTCTTCCATTTCACCGACAAAACGCCAGGCCTTCGCCGTAACCCGCCGCAGGCGTTGCGTGGTTTGGGCGGTGAAGTCATTCCCTTCGCGGTCCCATTGTTGCGCCAGGGCCGCGCGCACGCCCAGACTTTCTGCAGTGGCCAAGATCGCACTGAGGAGCGCAGTCGTCCCTTTGGTATATGCGGCGTAACACATCTTGAGCGCTGAGGCCGAGCCGGGTATTTCATCCAAAACCTGCGTCATCAGAGGGCCGTTCGCAAAACATGCTGCCACTTCCTGGGCTTGCGGGCCGGAAAGATACAGCCAGGTCCGGTTGGGTTCCCAGGCGGGGCCCCCGATGATGCCCCCATCCACGAAGGCGATCCCTGCTTGCGTTAGGAGATGACCGATCTGGATGGCGCGTTGGGGGGAAATGGCATTGGCATCCACATAAAGTCCTTGATACCCACACGCTAACACCTCGCGCGCGACGGTTTCCGCGGCATGAGGCGGACAAACACTGAGGATCAGGGTACATTGCGCGCAAAGCTGGGCCAGGGTCTGGGCATCGGTCAGCCCGAATTGAATGGCACGGGCTTGGGTGGCAGGACTGCGCCCTTCGGAGACCCAAGAGACTGCGTGCCCATTTTGCAGGGCCGAGGCAGCGAGGGAAATACCCATTTCGCCAGGGTGGAGGATGCCTATTTTTAACATGGTGTTCCTTGATAATTTTCTAAACAGTTTGATACCAGTCCGGTCTCAGAAAGACGCGTCCTTTTGCAACCTGATCAATCCATCTAGCCGAGACCGCAATACTGCGTCCCTCCTGGAACGCAGTTTGCCAGCCGGTTGCCAATGCTGTATCTTCCGATTCGAAATAAAACTCCCAAAAACTGGGAAGGGACATAATTTGATGGTTGGCATTCAACCGTGGGTAAAGCACAGCAACCTGATTCGAAATTTTGATCGCTCTTGAGGCCATAGAGCGTTGATACGTATTTTACTCTTCCCCTTTCAAGGAACTCCTCGAATATATCAAGTGCTGGTAAAATTAGACGAACTTAAATGTCGCCCTTCTCATTGCAAAAATGCCCTATTGGGGGTTATTTTTCCGGGATTGGGTAAGTATCAAAAGGTGTAGCCGAAACAGTTTGCCGAAAACGGATTTTTGATGTAAGATTGTCACGTCATACGGAGACTTTATCCTTCCGCTAAACGAACACCGCAGGGGGGCTTCCCCTATTCAAAAACCACGCCCGACCTGCATCGTCGGGCGTTTTGTGTATTATGTAGCAGATGACCGGGTCACAACTCACTTCCATTCCAGAACAAGGTCAGATTGTCACTGTCCGCCAGCGGCGGTTTGTCGTCGCGGAGGTGCAAAAAAGCTCGTTGCCGCCTGATCCCCTGTACCAGTCTTTGGACGTGGCCCAACATCTTGTCACGTTGAATTCGATTGAGGATGACGCCCTGGGGGAGACGTTGCAGGTGATTTGGGAGATCGAGCCGGGGACGCGGATTGATGAAAAGGTGGGGTTGCCGGAGGTGCGGGGGTTTGATACGCCGG
>JABWBV010000216.1 GCA_013359445.1 Anaerolineales bacterium
GGTGCGGGAACAGGCCCGGGATACCATCCGGCGCGTGACGCTCTCGCTCCCTATGGACTCGTAACATGGATGATGACAGGAAGGAAGATGACCGTAAGATAACGATTGGGTTGGTTGGCCCGTGTACGGCAGGAAAATCCCTTCTGCGGTCAAAACTGGAGGCTCACGGCTTCCGGGTGAAGCATATTGCGCAGGAGCATTCGTTTGTGCCAGATATGTGGAAACGGCTTACCAATCCCGACATTTTGATATTTTTGGATGTCACTTACCCAACCACCCAAACGCGGCGCAAGTGGGACTTCCCCGAGGCGGATTATTTGGAACAACGCCGCCGTCTCGCACACGCGCAACAACATGCCGATATCTATATCCCCACGGACGCCTTTTCGCCGGATGAAATTCTCGAACAAGTGCTGGCTTATCTCATGTAAATGAAACGAGATGAACGGCTCAGGCTAATCTCCTGGCTGAGTGGTTTTACGCACGCGCCGAGAGATAAAGCCCGAAAAAAAGCAGGTAAGCGGGGTATGACCGTTTCAAAAGAAAGGGGAAATGCTTTGGAGCAAGGTTTGGGTAAAAAGTGGGAGAAAGAGCATTAAAAACGCCCCCAAAATCAAAAAAGGCCCATATGGCATTGCGTCCATAAAAGAGCGATATTTGCGGCTCAAGACACGGCTAAAGAGCAAAATTCCACTGACCACTCCTGCACTTAACACCGATAAAAACAGGGCGATGATGACATTGGGCCATCCAAGCATCAACCCTAACACGCCCGTCAGGTTAACATCCCCAAACCCCAACGCCACCTCATCAATTTTCTGACCTCGCAAGCGCGCCATAAGTTTGATGAACACCCCACCCAAAAAATACAACCCATACATCACCCCATATCCGACCGCACCGCCAATTAAAGTAAGGGTTAGTCCATTGAGGGTGATCCCTACCCCTAGACCCAACACCACCCCAAATATACTCGTCGGGTGCAAGATCAAGCGGTGTTCATAATCGATGACCACGATGACCGCAAAGTAAATTAACACCACCATTCCCACCACCAACCCCAGGCGTTGTTGCGCTTCGGTTGAATTCCACAGCCAAAGCCCTCCCAAAACGCCAACCATTTCCACCACCCAGGTCCGGGCGCTCCGGCGGAAATTGCAATGGGGACACCGGCGCGGCCAAAATAAATAATTCCTCAGGGTTTGGGACTTTCCACAATTTAAACAAATCGGCGCGGTTAGGCGACGGCGTACTGGCAGAATATCACTCAGGTAATTGACCAGGAGGCCTGCCAAAAGCCCCACAAGTCCAGCGATGAAATTTGACAAAATCACATTCGTTTCAATCATGATGTAAGGTTGGTTCCCAAACAAATTATAGATGTGGTACAAGAAGGTGCGGTGGATTATACATGCAAATAAATCGATGGGGCGAGGCACTTTATCCCTGGTTTTGTGCGTTGTCTCTGAAATTTCATCAAAGGAGAACTTCTCATGGAAAAATTTATCATTGATGGGGGGTATCCCCTGAGGGGCACTGTCACCCCCTCAGGCAACAAAAATGCCGCTTTGCCGTTGCTGGCGGCGTGTTTGCTGACCGATCAACCGGTTACGCTTCACAACGTCCCGGAAATTCGAGATGTGTTAACCATGCGGGCCTTGCTCGAAAGTTTAGGCGCAGAAATTGAAGCGCCTGCACCTGGAACTCTCCGAATCCAGGCCCGTCAGGTGCGGGAAGCCGATCTCGATCCCGAACTTTGTCGCCGGGTGCGTTCCTCGATCTTGTTGGCCGGGCCATTGGTAGCCCGGACTGGGATCTTGCACCTGCCCCCCCCAGGCGGGGACGTGATTGGCCGTCGACGGGTGGACACCCACATTCTCGCCCTCCGTGCATTGGGCGCGGAGGTAGAATTTGAACGAACCGCGAACATCTTTCGCTTCCAGGCCGATGGGTTGCGCGGGGCCGACATGTTGCTAGACGAAGCCAGTGTGACCGCAACCGAAAACGCGATCATGGCCGCCGTCACTGCGGAAGGGGCTACGATCATTCGTAACGCCGCTTCTGAACCCCACGTACAGGAATTATGCCGGTTTTTGAACGTGCTGGGGGCTAAAATCCAGAATATCGGATCAAACACTTTGATGATTGAAGGGGTCTCCAGTCTGGGCGGGGGAACCTTTACGATTGGTCCCGATTATCTGGAAGTGGTCAGTTTTATCGGGGCGGCAGTGGTTACGGAAGGAGAAGTGCGTATTCGGAATGCCGGGCTGGAATATCTCGATATGATCAAACTGGTCTTTAATCGGTTTGGCATCACCTGGAACGAAGAAGGGACCGATATTCTCGTGCCCGCCGGGCAAGCCTTGAACATTTTGCCCGATCTGGATAACTCCATCCCTGAGATCAAGGTAATGCCCTGGCCTGCATTCCCGGCAGACTTGATGAGCATTGCAATTGTCGTGGCAACTCAGGCCCAGGGCAGTGTGCTCTTTCATGATTGGATGTATGAGGGGCGGATGTACTTTACCGATAAGTTGAAGAAAATGGGGGCACAAATTGTGTTATGCGATCCACACCGATGTATTGTTCAAGGCCCTGCCCAACTCTACCCGGCAGATGTGGAAAGCCCCGACATTCGCGCAGGGCTATCTCTCGTTCTCGCCGCGCTGGCCGCAAAAGGGAAGTCCACCATTCGGAATGCCGGGCAAATTGACCGGGGGTACGAGCGCATTGAAGAAAAGTTGAAAACGTTAGGGGCAAGAATCGAAAGGGTTTAAGATAAAAAAAGACTTCCTTCCTGGAAGTCTTTTTTTTGTGAAAGCTTTACTGAGAATTTTGATTATGGAACAGGTGTGTTCCCAAGGACGGCTTGCAAAAACCACTGAGGCAAATAACTGAGCCGATCGCTGGGGTCAAACAAGGGGCCAACCCGCACGCCTTGAACCTCGGAGGATACCGCGTAGGTGTAGACGGGATAGTATAGGGGCAGGGCCGGAAGTTCGCGGGCAAAGCGTACCTGGAAGTTCCGGTAAAGGCGGGCACGTTCGGTCAGGTCGAGGGTGATCCGGGCTTGTTCCAGATATTCGCTGGCGACGCGGTCATCCCATTGGGCGTAGTTTTGTCCACCGGTGATTTGGGCTTGATGCCAGAAGGGGTAGGGATCGGGGTCGGGGGAGCGTGTCAGGTTGAGGTCCACGAGGGTGGCGGCGTAATCCCGTGCGGTCAGGGCCTCTACCAGTTCGGGGTAGGGTAATGCTTCGAGTTCCACTTCCACGCCGATTTGGGCCCAACTACTTTGGATGATTTCAGCAATTTGGGTGTGGAGGGCATCGTCCGGGTGAAGCAGGGTAAAACGCAGGAATTCATCCCCTTTGGCGCGTACATCGCCTCCCTCGGCGGGGATGGTGTACTCTGCCGCTTTCAACAAGTCGATTCCTGCATCTACATCGTAAGCCGGGAGTTCATCTACATCCAGATAGGCCCAGGTTCCGGGGAAGATCGGGCCGTTGGCGAGGATGGCTTGCCCGCCCAAAACTTCATTGACCAGACGTTGGCGGTTGAGGGCGTGCATCAGGGCCTGGCGGACTGCAAGTTCTTGAAAAAACGGATGGCGTGGGCTGTCCAGGTTGAAGAAGACGAGGGTCAATTGTGGGAGGCGGCTGGTGTAGAGACTCAGACCGGGTTCGGCGAGCGCGGTGGGCAGGACATCGGATGTGATCTGGCTGACGCCGTTCACTTCCCCGTTTTGAAAGGCGGTGAGGGCGGTTTGGGAGTCGGGGTAATAGCGGAAAACGAGTTTATCGATAAACGCGCGGGGGAAGTGATATTGTTCAAAGGCGATCAGTTCTACCCCAACAATTTGGTCATTTTCCACTAGAAATTGACTAAAACGGTATGGCCCACTGCCAATGGGCTGAAGATTGAAGGGGGCATCTACGATTTCTGCCGTTGTCAGGCTTCCCAATAGGTGTTCGGGAAGGATGCCGAAGGTGAGATAATCGAGGAAGGGAGAGAGGGGTTCTGGTAGGTGAAACTGGATGAGGGAATCGTTGATCGCTTCGACTTCGATGTCGTTCCACAGGTCACGCAAGTCTTGGGGGACCGGCATGTTTGGGTCGCGCATTAACTCGATGGTGAAGATGATGTCCTGGCTGGTAACGGGTTCGCCGTCGTGCCAGCGTGCATTTTGCCGAATGGAAAACGTGTAGGTGGTGCCATCTTGGGTAATCCCGTAGGATTCTGCCAGATCTGGGTTGGGGATGCCCCGTTCGTCGAAGTGGATCAGGCTACTGTACAGGAGGTGATCGATATCGCGATCCGGTTGGTTATAAAAATCCAGGAGGGGGTTTAGACGACTGGGGGAACCGACTAGCCCTTCGGTGTATAGCCCCCCGGCGATGGGTTGTGGGGTATTCTGGACGTTGGGAGGCAGGACGTTGGGCTGTTGGCCCAAGAGGATTAACGCAATCGCCGCCAAAGCCAGAATGACAATGAGCAGTTGCCAACGTAATTTTTTCATAGGAAAAGAAAATGGGCGCATTGCGCCCATTTTAGATGATCAGACAATAAAGAATTTACCCGACCAAAAGAACTGCGATCAACGCGAGCGAAAAGAAAATGACGCTGAAGGCAATGGTGGCGTAGAACAGGGTTTTCTCAATGCCGCGGCGGGCAGAGAAAAAGCCACCCGATTCCTGACCGGACAAACCACCAAGTCCGGCCCCTTTACTTTGCAAGACGACACTCGCAATCAGGGCGACTGAGATTATAATTAGCGCAATGTTGATAATTGTTTCCACTTGGTTTAAAGCTCCTTTCTTGACTTAACAGGCAGAATTATACATCTCCCCCTTCTTATCCGTCAACCGCGAACGGCGTTCCTTAAAATGACATCCTGATCCCCAGGGTTGCCCCACGAGGAACGCCGTTCTTTGTCACCCCCTATGCACGAACACCACGAAATCACCGTCAACTTGCACATGCACACCCCGTACTCCGACGGGCATGGCAGTCACAAACAAATTGCCGATGCCGCCCTCAAAGTTGGGCTGGATGCCATCATCGTCACCGATCACAATGTGTGGGTCAACGGCCCAGAAGGGTATTATCAAGACGGTCCCAAGCGGGTGTTGATGCTGATTGGGGAAGAGGTTCACGATCAGGCGCGTAACCCGCAAAAAAACCACATGCTCGTCATTGGGGCCGAGCGCGAACTGGCCACCCTGGCCCACGATCCGCAAACCCTCATCAACGGCGTCAACGAAGCAGGCGGGATGGCATTTCTCGCACACCCAACCGACCCCGAAAATAAGGTCATCCTTGAGGAAGACCTTTCTTGGGTAAGCTGGGAGGTGCAGGGGTTTACCGGGCTTGAACTGTGGAATTCGCTATCGGAATTAAAAATCCGCATCAAAAATTATTTGCAGGCGATCTACTTCGTCTTCAACCCCCAGCAGGTCGCCATGGGTCCCCCGCCTCAAACGGTGACGCTTTGGGATGATCTTCTCAAAAGTGGAAAAAAGGTCGTCGCGGTGGGTGGCTCCGATGCCCACGCACTCCCCGTCCATCTAGGGCCGATTTCCCGACGCGTTTACCCCTATGTGCATCATTTTCGGTGCATCAACACGCATTTGTTGCTTCCCGAACCTTTAAACGGCAACCTCGATCACGATAAAACCCTGATCTATTCCGCCCTCCGCGCGGGGCACGCGTTTGTCGCCTACGATCTCCCCGCCCCCACACGGGGCTTCCGGTTTGCCGCCCATGCGCGGGAGGCCAGCGTGATCATGGGAGACGAAGTATTGCTCCGCCCCGGGCAGGGGGTGACGTTTCAAATCCGTTTGCCGGAGGTGGCGGAGTGCATTTTGCTCAAAGATGGGAAACCCCTCAAAACCTGGGATAACCGAGAAACGCTCACATATAACACGACCGAGCCAGGGGTTTATCGGGTCGAGGTGTACCGCGAGTTTCTGCGGGCGCGGCGGGGGTGGATTTTCAGTAATCCGATTTATGTGAGGGGATGAGGCGTCATGCGTGATGCGGTATAATACAACATCCGTTCTAATTATTTGTCACAAAAAGACCCACTCCCCTCATTTGATGTTGTCTAAATCGTTTAACCAACCACCCAACTAACCAACTAACCAACCTCATGGAATTCCAAATCCAAACCCCTTTCCAACCCTCCGGCGACCAACCGGAAGCCATAATTCAGATCGCTGAAGGTGTCCGCAAAGGATACCGCCACCAGGTTCTACTCGGCGCAACCGGCACCGGAAAAACCCACACCATGGCCCGCGTCATCCAGGAATTGCAAATGCCCGCCCTCGTGATGGCACACAACAAAACCCTGGCCGCCCAACTCTACGCCGAGTTCAAAGACTTCTTCCCCCACAACGCCGTCGAGTACTTTGTTAGCTACTATGATTACTATCAACCTGAAGCTTACGTCCCGCGCAAAGACCTCTACATCGAAAAAGAAACCGACATCAACGAAGAAATTGATCGCCTGCGCCTCGCCGCGACCGCCTCGCTCATGTCCCGGCGGGATGTCATCATCGTCGCCTCCGTCTCCTGCATCTACGGCCTCGCCAGCCCGGAAGCGTACTACAAAGGCGTGATTCCCCTCGAAGTCGGTGTGATTTACCGGCGGAATGCCCTGCTCCGCCAACTCGTCGAGAGCCAATATCAGCGCAACGACGCCGAACTCAAACCGGGCAGTTTCCGCGTCCGCGGCGACACGCTCGAAATCGCCCCCGCCTACGAAGATGACACCGTCTACCGCATCTCGTTTTGGGGGGATGAAGTCGAACGCATGATGAAAGTGAACCCCATCACCGGCGAACTCTACGGTGATATTGCCAAGCTCAACCTCTTTCCCGCCAAACACTTCGTCGCGGACGAGGACAAACTTCAGCAAGCGATCAAAGACATCGAATCCGAGTTAGAAGAACGCCTCGCCCTCTTCAAATCCGAAGAAAAATACCTGGAAGCCCAACGCATTGAACAACGCACCCGCTACGACCTGGAAATGCTTCGGGAGACAGGCACTTGCTCCGGCATCGAAAACTACTCCCGCCCCCTCGACCAACGCCCACCCGGCTCGCCCCCGTGGACGCTCCTCGACTACCTCCCCAGCGACTACCTGCTCATCCTCGACGAATCCCACATGACCGTTCCCCAAATTCGCGGCATGTATAACGGCGACCGCGCCCGGAAAACCACCCTGGTCGAATACGGGTTCCGCCTCCCCTCCGCGATGGACAACCGCCCCCTCCAATTCCCGGAATTTGAACAACGCATGGGCTACACCATCTACACCAGCGCCACCCCCGGCCCCTACGAAATGGGCAAAAACGACCAAATCGTCGAGCAAATCATCCGCCCGACGGGGTTGGTGGACCCGCAGGTGGAAGTCCGCCCCACGCAGGGGCAGGTGGACGATCTCGTCGGCGAACTGCGTCAGCGCATCGGACGGGGCGAGCGTGTCCTCGTCACCACCCTCACCAAACGCATGTCCGAAAAATTGGCCGATTACCTGCTGGAATTGGGCATCAAAGTTCAATATCTGCACTCGGAAATTCAAACGCTCGAACGGGTGAGCATCCTCCGTGATTTGCGGATGGGCGTCTTCGATGTCCTCGTCGGCATCAACCTGCTCCGCGAGGGGTTGGACCTCCCCGAAGTCTCCCTCGTCGCCATCCTCGACGCGGACAAAGAAGGTTTTCTCCGCTCTGACACCGCCCTGATCCAAACGATTGGCCGCGCCGCCCGCCACATCTCCGGCAAAGTAATCATGTACGCCGACAAAATGACCGACTCGATGAAACGCGCCATCGACGAAACCACCCGCCGCCGCGCCAAACAAGTCGCCCACAATGAAAAACACGGCATCAAACCCGTCAGCATCGTCAAGGGCATTCACGACCTCACCCAACGCCTCACCCCTCACGCCGTCGCCGAGCGCCAGGGCGAATACAGCACCCGCCACGCCGACACCCTCCCCGTGGACGAAGTCGAAAAACTCATCACCGAACTGGAAGCGAAAATGAAAGAAGCGGCGATGAACCTCGAATTCGAGCAAGCCGCCGCCATCCGGGATCAAATCTTCGACCTGCGCGGGGTAATCGCCGAAGCCGATCAGAATTCGCCACAAAGTACAATACGGAAGTTGGCGGGGAAAAGATAACTCCGGTTGATTTAGTCCACTACTTAGTTTAGAATAAATCAAGACGAAATTTATCAACACGTTGGATGAGTACAACTTCCAACGTGTTGATCTATGAGGTAATGCTATGACTATTCAGGTGAACATTCACGAGGCGAAAACCCACCTATCCAAGCTGTTAGAACGTGTGATGCTAGGGGAGGAGGTTGTCATTGCAAAATCCGGAAATCCGGTTGCCCGTATCACGGCTTATGAAAAATTTGTAAAGAAGTATTGTCAACTTGAAAGTTTTACAATTAGGCCAGATTTACGGTTATCTGGTACAAAGACAGGGCGGTTGAGTTGTGAAAACCCAAACACACAACAAATACCAAACCGTTCGTTATTTAAGGACATTTTCGCTAGTAGATTTGGTGATAAGGGTTTGATTGCTTCTATTGATTTAGACCAAGCAGAACTACGTATAGCTGCTTTGTTGTCTAATGATGAAGTTTACTCCAAATCCTTATTAAGCAATGACTTTCATAAACTTGTTGCTTCAAAAACTTTTGGTAAACCAGAAAAAGAGGTAACTAAACAAGAACGGTTTGTAGCTAAGTCAGTTAACTTCGGTGGTGTGTTATACGGTGGTTCTGCCGCTGGAATTGCAACACGTATTAAAGTAGCTACTGAGGTAGTGGCAAAGGTTCAGGAATGGTATAAAAAAGAGTTTGTAAAGCTGACTACTTGGATTGAATCACAAAAGGATTTAGCAGTAAAGACAAATCAAATTACTACTTTGTTTGGCCGTCAAAGAACTTTATATGAATTGCGTTGGGACGAAAAGCGAAGGATTGGCGTAAATACTGCTGTTCAAAGTGTTGCTTCTGACGTAATGCTCTACATTGTTGTACGTTTATCAGGTTTGTTGAGACAACATAAACTAAAGTCAAAAGTCTTGTTTCCTGTTCATGATGAATTGTTACTAGATATTCATAGAGAAGAATTAGAGCAAGTTATCCAGCTTTTAAAGCAAGCTTTTAAAGACGTTCTAAAGACACCAATTGGAAAGCTTGAACTTGCAAATAAACTTCCGATTTCTGGTACTCTTGAGTGGGGTAAAAGTTGGTTGTATGTAAAAAATGAAAAGTATCCCTGTGAGGGATCTTGTAAAATATCAAGTTTGGAGTAAACATGATGACAAATAAAGCTATGTGGTATTGTTTCATAGTTGGTTGGTTGATTTCATTTTGTATTTTGTATTCTGTATTCAATTGAGGTAATTATGACTAGAGTTGTTTCTTGGTTTTCTTGTGGTGCTTCGAGTGCCGTAGCTACTTGGCTTACGCTTGCTAAATACGGTAGAGATAATGTAAATATCGTTAACATACATTTAATTGATGAACATCCAGACAATGGACGATTCTTAAAAGATTGTGAAAATTGGTTTGGAAAACGTATTGAAATAGTGACAAGAGAAAAATATCAAGGTTCTGTAGATAATGTAATTTCTGAATCTAAATTTCTTAGAAGTTTTTACGGTGCAAAATGTACTCTTGAATTAAAAAAGAAAGTGCGGTTTGAATACCAGGAACCGACAGACAAACAAATATTTGGGTATGGAGTAAACGAACAAAAGCGTATTAAACGTTTGTTAGACTCTGATCCTTTTACAGATTTTGAATTTCCTCTGGTTGATGCACAAATGACTGGGGAGGATTGTAGACAATTTTTATACGATAAAGGTATTGTTTTACCAGTCATGTATAAATTAGGTTTTCGTAATAATAACTGTATTGGTTGCTTAAAAGCAGAATCACCAACTTATTGGAATCATATTAGAAAACACTTTCCAGAAGTGTTTGAAAAAAGAGCAAAACAAGAACGATCAGCGAATTATGCCTTATGTAGAGTAAAAGGACAAAATGTATTTTTAGATGAGTTAGACCCTAATGTGGGTAGAGGCTATAAAATGCCTGATTTTTCTTGCGGTGCGGTTTGTGATGTTTCTTTAGAGAAATAGGTAAATAATGTTAAACGTAGATTTGGGTTATTTGACATTTAAAATGGCTTTTGGAAATTATGATATGTGGCAAGTACAGCATGGTCATAAGGTTGGAGTCGCTGCTGTTGACAATCGACCAAAACGTAAAGAAGTATACCCAGCATACAAAGAACAACGTAACAGTAAAAGCGATCCTGCTGTAATTGATGCTGTTTGGGCTTTACGTAGACAAATTGAGGAAGAACGATTACTACCACTATGTTCCATTGAAG